>NZ_JBEZDP010000010.1:14357-222857 GCF_040648395.1 Micromonospora sp. NPDC049151 | reverse complement strand
TCCTGAGCCAGGATCAAACTCTCCAACAAAAACTTGTCGAACAGCATCCTGACAACAAAAGTGTTGCCAAAGGAATCCCAACCAGCCAGACAACAACCTGACCAGTCCGGGGTATAAAACAATTGGCACTGGCTTTACAAGCACCCTGTTGAGTTCTCAAAGAACAACCACACACCAACCAGAAACCCGCATCAGCGGAACCCCCAGCCGGGGCATCTCGTTCAAACACCCGCCGCTCTCGCGCCGGGCACTTTTACTACATTACCTCACCGTCTCTGCCGTGTCAAACCGTGTGTCCCGGTCTGTCATGCTTGGTACGGGTCGGCGCCGCTGAGCACGCGCAGCAGTCACCCGCTGCACTTGATCATCGGATTTGGCAGGCCGGCCGCTGCGGTTTCCCGCGAGCTCGCCCGGTTCCCTGCCGGTCGACAACCTTACCCGGTCGGTTCCGCTCCGCCAAATCCGCCCTGCGGCGTTTCGGCGGGCCTCGCCCGGCCCGCGCCCGCACAAGGCGTAAGCCTCGCTCGGACCCGGTGCCAGCCCGTTTCGGCGCTCCCGGGCTTTCGTCCCGTTTGCCCCGTTCCGCGCTGGCAGAGAGAAAGTTACGCGTCTGCGGGTTTGAACGTCAAATCGAGGGGTAGCGGCGCGCGTCACACCCGACCGAAGCCGCCGGTGATCAAGGAGTTCGCGTCCCGATCAGCGTCCCCAGCGGACACAAACTCCTTGATCAACGGGGTGGGGACGGGCGGGACGGAGACGGGCGGGACGGGGACGGGGACGGGCGAGGCGGGGAAGGGCGGTGGCGAGAGGCCAGCAGGGCGCGGACGCCCAGGGCTCCCACTGTCGTACCGATGGCCAGGGACGCGGCGATCAGGAGGGCGTGCACCCAGAGGAAGCCGGTCGGGCTGCCCTCGCCGACGACGCCGGCCGACCAGGCGCGCTCGTCGTTCCAGATGGCGAGCGCGAACCTCGGCCAGATCGCCCACGTCCAGACGCCGACGGCGACCAGGAACAGCGACCAACCACGTGACAGGACCATGGTCGGCCAGTATGCCAGCGCGCCGTCGTCCCAGCTCAGGCCCGCAACGGACGCCGCTCGTGTTTCCGGTGCCGCCGCCGGGGCAACTGTCTCTGCCGAGAGCCGATTCGACGGAGGTGCGCCGATGCAGCCGTTCAGCCCGTGGACCTGGCGGGATCCGTCCGCCCTGGCCGGTGGGTACGACCAGACCCGGCCGGGAGACGTGCCGCAGCAGCGCACCGGCGACGCGGACGACGGCCCCGACGCGCCCGGCCCGGGTACGCCGATCGACCTGACCGGCTACCGGGTAGAGGCGACGGACGGCCGGATCGGCTCGATCGACGAGGCGAGCGAGGACGCCGACGCGCGGTACCTGGTGGTGGACACCGGCCCGTGGATCTTCGGCAAGAAGGTGCTGCTGCCGGCCGGCACGGTGGCGCAGGTCGACCACCTGGACCGCGTCGTGCACGTGGACCGCACCCGGGAGCAGGTGAAGGAGTCACCCGCGTTCGACGCGGAGCACTTCGCCCATCCGGACTACCGGGAGCGGGTCGGCACCTACTACACGGAGAGCTATCGACAGCGGTAAGCACCGCGGGGTGCAGCCACACGGGCCGGTGAACGGCTAACGTGTCAGGCATGACCCGTTCGCGCAGCCACCTCCCGGAGACCCGCAGTGGTCTTTCGGGCCACGCTGCCGACGGCCGGGAGCAGATCCTCGACGTACTTCGTGCCGGCGGACTCCGGTTCCGCGCCGGCGGGCGATGGCGGCGCTCGTTCTGACGAGCCCGCTCCACCGATCCGGGTGACACCCGGATCGTCTCCCGCGCATCCGCGCGTCCCCGCCAGCGAACGGCACGAAAGGCGTACGACCATGTCTTCCGCACGCATGCTCACCGGCGACCGCCCGACCGGGCGGCTGCACCTCGGCCACTACGTGGGCAGCATCGCCAACCGGGTGCGGCTGCACCAGCGCTACGAGAGCTTCTTCATCATCGCCGACCTGCACATGCTCACCACGCGCAACAGCCGCGCGGACATCGAGCAGGTGGCCCACAACGCCCGCGAGATGGTCACCGACATCCTCGCCGCCGGGGTGGAGCCGGAGCGGGCCACGTTCTATCTCCAGTCCGCGATCCCCGAGGTCGGCGACCTGAACACGCTGTTCCAGAACCTCATCACGGTGCCCCGGCTGGAGCGGGTGCCGTCGCTGAAAGAGATGACCCGCGACGCCGGCAAGGACGAGATGCCGTACGGCCTGCTCGGCTATCCGGTCCTCCAGGCCGCCGACATCCTCTGCGTGAAGGGGCAGGTCGTGCCGGTTGGGAAGGACAACGCCGCGCACGTCGAGGTGACCCGGGAGATCGCCCGCCGGTTCAACCACCTCTACGGCGACGTCTTCCCGGTGCCCGAGATGCTCATGTCGGCCACACCCACGCTCGTCGGCACCGACGGCGCCGGGAAGATGAGCAAGAGCAAGGGGAACGCCATCGCGCTCTCCGACGACGCGGCGACGGTGCGCCGCAAGGTGATGGGGATGTACACCGACCCGAACCGGGTCCGCGCCGACGTGCCCGGCACCGTCGAGGGGAACCCGGTCTTCGAGTACCACGACGTCTTCAACCCGGACCGGGCCCAGGTGGCGGAGTTCAAGGCCCGCTACCGGGCCGGCCGGGTCGGTGACGTCGAGGTCAAGGAGGCGCTGGCGACGGCGCTGAACCGGTTCCTCGACCCGGTCCGGGAGCGCCGGGCCCGCTTCGAGGCACAGCCCGGCCTGGTCGACGAGCTGATCGTCTCCGGCACCGAGCGGACCCGCGTCGAGGTGCGCCGAACGCTCGTCGAGGTCCGCCGGGCGATGGGCCTGAGCAGCGCGTACACCCAGGTGCGGCGCCGGGCCGAGCGCTACCGCAAGGCCGTCGGCACCTCGGCCTGACCACGAGCCGGTCCGGGGTACGCACTTGCGCCGGCCCCGGACCGGCCGGTTACGCTACCGACATGGCCAGCTCGCACGCGTACCCGATGACGTCCACCGACGTCCGGCTCGGCGCGCTGCGACGCCGGCGGTCCCGCGACCGCCTGCGCTGAGCCTTCCCCTCCTGCGACCGGCGGATCGAGCCGCCGGTCGTCATCGATCGTCCTCGCTCCGCCGTCGCGTTCCCGTCAGGTGATCCGCGCGGCGGATCCACAGCGAGATCGGCGTACTCATGGATCTTGAAAGGTTGCTTGCCGACCGGCTGGCGCCCGCGTTCGCGGCGGTGGCCGGCATGCCGGTGGACCCGGCCGTGCGGCGCTCGCAGCACGCGGACTTCCAGTCCGACGCGGCACTGGGGCTGGCCCGGCGGCTCGGCCGTCCGCCGCGGGAGATCGCCGCGGAGGTACGGGAGCGCGCGTCGCTGGCCGACCTCTGCGCGGCGGTGGAGGTGTCCGGCCCGGGTTTCCTGAACCTGACGGTGTCCGGGCACGCGCTCGGCGGGCTGGTCTCCGCGCTGGCCGCCGACCCGCGGCTCGGCGTGCCGCCCGTGGCCGAGCCGGAGACGGTGGTGGTCGACTACTCGGGGCCGAACGTGGCGAAGGAGATGCACGTCGGGCACCTGCGGTCGACGGTGATCGGGGACGCGGCGGCGCGGACGCTGGAATGGCTCGGCCACCGGGTGCTGCGCGCCAACCACCTCGGCGACTGGGGCACGCCGTTCGGCATGCTGATCGAGCACCTGCTCGACCTGGGCGAGGCCGGCGCGGCGCAGGAGTTGTCCATGGGTGACCTGGACGGGTTCTACAAGGCGGCGCGGGCGAAGTTCGACGACGACCCGGCGTTCCGGGAACGGTCGCGGCAGCGGGTGGTGGCGTTGCAGGGCGGCGACCCGGCCACGCTGCGACTGTGGCGGCTGCTGGTGACGCAGTCGGAGAGCTACTTCCTGACCGTGTACGACCTGCTCGACGTGACACTGAGCGGCGACGACTTCCGGGGCGAGAGCAGCTACCACGACCAGCTCGCGCCGACCGTCGAGGAACTGGACCGGCTCGGACTGCTGCGTCGGAGCGAGGGCGCGGACTGCGTGTTCCCGCCCGGGTCGGTGGGGCGTGACGGCGAGCCGCTGCCGCTGATCGTGCGCAAGTCCGACGGCGGGTACGGCTACCCGGCCACCGATCTGGCCGCGCTGCGGCACCGGACCGGCGCGCTCGGCGCGACCCGGCTGCTCTACGTGGTCGGGCTGCCGCAGCGGCGGCACTTCGAGATGGTCTTCGCGGTCGGCGCGCAGGCCGGCTGGCTGGCCACGCCGGTGCGGGCCGAGCACGTCGGGTTCGGCTCGATCCTCGGCCCGGACGGGCGGATGCTGCGCAGCCGGGCCGGCGGGTCGGTGAAGCTGGTCGGGCTGCTCACCGAGGCGGTCCAGCGGGCCACCGCGCTGGCCCGGGAACGCGATCCGGAGCTGAGCGAGGCGGAGGCCGCCGAGGTGGGACACGCGGTGGGCATCGGCGCGATCAAGTACGCCGACCTGTCCGGCGACCGGCACAAGGACTACGTGCTGGACTGGGAACGGATGCTGGCGCTGGAGGGCAACACCGCGCCGTACCTCCAGTACGCGTACTCCCGGGTCCGGTCGATCTTCCGGCGGGCCGGCGCGGCGACGCGACCGGACGCGGACGTCTCGCTCGCCGAGCCGGCCGAGCGGGCGCTCGCGATGGAGCTGGTCGGCTTCGCCGCGGTGGTCGAGGAGGTGGCGGGCACCATGGAGTTCCACCGTCTGACCGCCTACCTGCACCGGCTGGCGGTCGCGTTCAGCGCGTTCTACGAGCGGTGCCCGGTGCTGCGGGCGGATGCGCCGACGCGGGAGAGCCGGCTCGTGTTGTGCGAGCTGACCGCCCGGGTGCTGCGGCAGGGCCTGGACCTGCTCGGCATCCGCACCCCGGAACGGCTGTGAGGCCGCGGGGTCACTGGAAACCCGCGCAGCGGCTAGCGTGACGCATCGATCCGACGCAAGGGAGGCTGCCATGGCGAATCGACGCGCGGTACTCGCTCCGGGACGGGGCTACGACACCCGGGGCCCGCTCTTCGTCTACATCGGGGAGGCGTTGTGCCGGCTCGGTTTCGAGGTGCACGAGGTGACCTGGCGGTCGATCGGCGATCTGCGCCACGACGCCGCTCCGGAGTGGGTCGCCGAGCAGTTGGATCCGGTCCTCGACGCCGGGGTGGATCTGCTCGTGGGCAAGTCGCTCGGCAGTTTCGCCGCCCCGCTCGCCGCCGACCGGGGCATCCCGGCGGTCTGGCTGACGCCGCTGCTGACCGACCCCGCGGTACGGGAGCCGCTGGGCCGGGCCACCGCGCCGTTCCTGCTGGCCGGCGGCACCGCCGACCCGGTCTGGGACGGGGCGGTGGCGCGCCGGCTCACCCCGTACGTGGTGGAGGTCGCCGACGCCGACCACTCGATGATGGTGCCCGGGCCGTTGGCGGCCTCGGCCGAGGCGCTCGGGCGGGTCTGCACGGCGGTGGAGGAGTTCGCCGGCGCTACCGGCCGCTGACCGGTCAGCGGCGGCGGCGCCACGCCCACACGCCGTGCCACGGCTTGATCGCTCCCATGGCCGAGACGATAGACGTCGCTCTCCAGCCGGAGGGGACACCGCCGCCATCGAACCCGTGCGATCCTTCCTCCGCGGGCGCTTCGATCGTCGCCCGCGTTCATTCACGGGGAGGACCGGAATGCGTACCTTCGCGCCCACTTTCGGGCGTCTACTCGCGACAGCCACCACGTTCGCCGTCGGTTGCGCGACGGTCGTCGGCGCAGCCGCGACTCCGGCCGCGGCGGCCGTCGGCGGGCCCACCGAACTCACCACCGCCGGTCAGGCCTGCGCGGCCCAGGCGCCCGGGCCCTACCTGAGCCCGGTACGCCTCAACGACGCCAACGCCGTCGTCCTCGGGGGCACCTACAGCGGCACGCCGCAGAGCGCCGAACCGCAGGCCGACTTCCAGGTGTGGGACGTCACCACGCCGGACGCCCCGCAGCAGTGGCTCGCCGGCCTCAACCCGCAGAACAACCAGGTCTACATCCAGCTCGAAGATCCCGATCGGCAGCGGCACGGTGTCACGTACGCGTGGCGGGTGCGCGTCCTCGACGGCGCCGACACGTCGCCGTGGAGTGCCACCTGCTACTTCACCATCGACCGTGTCGGCGGTCCGGCGCCGGACGTCGCCTCGGCGAAGTACCCGACTGGCGACTGGGAGAACGCCGGTGGCGGGGTCGGCGACACCGGAAGCTTCACCTTCACCTCGGCCTCCGACGACACAGTGAGCTACCAGTACCGGTTCTCCGGAACCGGCGACGAATATGTCGAGGTCCCCGCGGCGGGCCTCGGCGGACCGGCCACCGTCACCTGGACGCCGCAGGACGCGAGCCACCACTCGGTGATCGTGTACGCCATCGACCGGGCCGGAAACTGGTCGGAGCGCAACGTCTACGAGTTCTGGGTACGCGAGACGCGGCCCTCGGTCTTCTCCAGCGCCTATCCGGACTGGAGCACCAACCTGGACTACGGCGTGGGCGTGCCCGGCGCGTTCGAGTTCACCTCGAACGTCCCCGGCACGGAGTCGTTCGCCTGGCGTATCGACGGCGACGGCCCTTCCGGTTCGGTCGTGACCGGCGGCGAGCGCACGGTCACCGCGATGATCGCCCCGACCCGGGCCGGGCGGCAGACCCTGTACGTGCGCAGCGTCACCGCCGACGGTGCGACGCACCCGGAACGGGCCTACACGTTCGTCGTCGACAACGCACCCCGGGTCACCGGCGACGTCGACCGGTACGTGATCATCGGGTCGTCGCTCCGGTTCCACCTGGCCCCGCGCATGCCCGAGGTCACGTCCTACCTCTACTGGACGGCGGACTACAACGGCAGCGCGAGCCAGAAGACCGTCCTGCCGGCCGGCGCGGACGGCACCGCGGACCTGACCTGGACCGCCACCAGCGAGAGCACGCAGGCGCTGTACGTGCAGAGCCGCAGCGCCGACGGCACGCTCTCCGAGCCGCGGTTCATCTCCGTCTCGGTGTCGGGCGCCAGCCCGTACGTGACCCGCAGCGGCGGCGACGTCGTCGGGTCCACCGCCACCTTCACGGCGCGCACCGAGATGGTGAACGTCGTCGAGTACGAGGTGTTCCTCAACCGCGACCCGGCCACCCGGCAGGTGTTGCCGCCGGCGGCCGACGGCTCCGTCACCTTCCAGTACACGCTCAACGAGCGCGGCTACACCTACGTCACAGTGACGGCCCGCAACGCCGCCGGGGTGCGGACCACCGAGGGCGGGAACTCCTGGTCGGTCACCGACTCCCCGGTGGTCGTGTCGACGGACTTCCCCTCGTCGGGTTCCGGCAAGTTCGCGCCTGGCACCTTCACGTTCAAGCCCCGGCAGCCCGGCGCGGTGAAGTACACCTACCAGTTGCCCGGCGCCGACGGCACTGTCGCCGCCACGGCCGACGGCAGCGCGACGATCAGCTGGACTCCGCCGGACGCCGGCTACTACACGCTCTACGTGAAGAGCGTGACGGCGGACGGCGCGCAATCGCTGCAGACCTACTACTCCTTCTCCGTGGCGCCCGACCCGCTGACCGTGACGTCGGTGTCGCCGTCGTCGGTGGAGACCGGCGCGGTACGGACGATCACGATCACCGGCAGCGGCCTCCACCAGGAGGATCAGGTCACCGTCACCCCGGCCGGTGGCACCGCGATCGTCGCGACGGTGCGGAGCGTCTCGGCGGACCGCCGGACCCTCACCGCCGATGTCGACCTGACCTCCGCCGCTGTGGGCAAGGCTTCCGTCTCGATTCGGCCGGACGAGTGGAGCACGCCGGTCTCGCTCGCCGACGCGTTCTCGATCACCGCAGCTCAGGCTCTCCGGTCGGTGACCGCACCGGCGGTGACCGGCACGGTGGCCGTGGGGGCGACGGTGCGCGCGTCGACCGGGCAGTGGAGCCCGGCCGCCTCGGCGTACGCCTACCAGTGGGCGGCCGACGGCACCGCGATCAGCGGAGCGACCGGTTCGACGTACGTGATCCGGGCGTCCGAGCTGGGCAAGCGGCTGACCGTGACGGTCACCGCGACCAAGCCCGGGTACTCGTCCGGCCGGGCGACGTCGCAGGCCACGGTCCCGGTCGCGAAGGGCCCGGCGTTGCAGGCCACTGTCAACCCGACGATCACCGGTACGCCTCGGGTGGGGCAGACCGTGCAGGCAACCACCGGCACCTGGACGCCCACCGCCGACTCGTACCGCTACGAGTGGCGAGTGGGCGGGGAGCTGACCGGCACGACGACGAAGACGCTGACGTTGACCGCGGCGATGCGCGGCAAGGCGGTCACCGTGACGGTCGTCGCGGTGAAGGCGGGCTACGCCAACGGTCGTGCCACGAGCGCTCCGGTGACCGTCCGCGCGTGACGTCACCGGCCGGCCGGCCCGATCACGGGCCGGCCGGCCGGGCGGCCTTGCCGTCCAGCCACAGCGAGTCGCTGTCGTCCCGGTGCGAGCCGGTGGACCCGACGTGCTTGGCGCTGATCCTCGGCCCGTTCTTGATCACATGGTTGAGCGCCATCGCGTGTCCCCGGCCGAGGCCGTACTCGCCCTTCAGCCAGGCCACGACGACGCCCGCCTTCACGTCGGCCGCGTCATAGCCGCGCTCCCTGGCCTCGTCGACCAGGACGCGCGGGGTCTTGCCGGTCTTGTCCTCGATAGCGTCGAGGTAAGCCTGGAAGGACATCTGCCAAACCCTTCGCTCGGGAGGTGGTGACAACCTCCACCCTCCCGGGCGGGGCGGTTCCGATCAACGACGGACCGGACCACCACCGTTGCCTCCAGGGCAACGATCACCGCCGTCCGAGATGCCGGAGAGCCCGGCCCGCGAGGTCGCGGGCCGGGCTCTCCAGATCTCGGGGTACGCGCTCAGCGCTGGAGGGTGAGCAGTCCGGGGCGGTAGGGCAGGAGGCCGTAGTCGCCGCCGGAGTTGGGGGAGCGGCCCTGGTAGAGCAGTTGGAGGTTGCAGGGGTCGACGGTGAAGGTCTGGTCGGCGGTGGTGCGGATCAATTCGCCGTGGCTGATGTCGTTGGTCCAGGTGGCGCCGCTGTTGGCCTTGCCGGCGAACGGGTTGGACTCGGTGGCCGCCTGGGGGGTCCAGGATCCGTTCAGGCTGGTGGCGGTGAAGGACCGGAAGTAGCGGCCCTGGGAGCCGATGGCCTCGACGATCATGAGGTAGCGGGTCTGGCCCTGGAGCTTGTAGACCTGCACGGCCTCGAACAGGTTGTTCGTCGAGTCCGACATGATGGTGGTGTAGTTGGAGCCGAAGCTGCCGGGGAAGTTCCCGATCGGCATGCTGGAGCGGTAGATCTTGCCGTTGTCACCGGCGAAGAACAGGTACATGTTCTGGTCGTCGGCGATCAGGGTCTGGTCGATCGGGCCGGTGCCGGAACCGGAGATGCTGCCGGTGAACAGCGGCTGCGCCGACGACCACCCGTTCGGGTTCGTCGGGTTGGTCGAGGTGCGGTAGGAGAACGCGGTGGGTCCCCACTGGTAGGCCAGCACCCAGATGTTGCGCGGCGCGAAGTAGAACAGGGTGGGCGCCACGGTGCCCGACGACATCGCGTTCTGCGACGCGGAGGCCATCTGCGACCAGTTCGAGAACAGGCCGAAGTTCATCGACCCCCACGACGACCCGGTGTCGTGCGTCGTCGCGTAGACCAGGTGCTGCCCGTTGTAGGGCACCACTGTGAAGTCCTTCAGCGACACCCAGCCCGACCGGGGCTGCGCCAACGCACCTGTGGACGACCACCGGTACGACGACGGCAGGTTGCACGTGCCACCCGGAGGCGGCGTCGTCGGAGGCGGCGTGGTGGGGTTGCCGCCGCCACCGTCCACCCGGACGAGCTGCCACTGCTGGTTGGCGCCGTTCCAGTCGTCGTACTGGACGATGTTCCCGCCGTCGGCGGTCGAGGCGCCCTGCACCTCCACCACCTTGTTGCTGTTGCGGTTGATCAGCCGGACGTAGCCGCTGTCGGAGTCGGCCAGCCGGAACTGCTGGTTGGTCCCGTTCAGATCGGACCACTGCACGATGTTTCCACCGTTGGCGGTGGAGAAGTTGTAGACGTCGAGCACCTTGCCGGACAGCCGCGACTTCAGCCGGTAGTAGCCGCCACCGGAGTCGACGAACTGCCACTGCTGCTGGTTGCCGTTGTTGCGGGACCACTGCACGATCCGCGCGCCGTCGTTGGTGGCCAGGTTGTAGACGTCGAGCGCCTTGCCGCTGTTGCGGTTGACGAGGACGTACCAGGCGTTCGTGTCGACGCTCGCGGCGGCGGCGGGCGCGGAAACGGCCGCCACGGCGGCGGCACCGACGAGTACCGCTGTGGCGCCAGTGGCGACGACTCGCGGCAACCATCCGCGCCGTCGCGGCGGCGACACCGTCGATGGGGACCTACCGAAAGCAAACATGTTCCTCCTTCAGGTCTTACATGTTGTGAGCGCTAACAATGCTTCTTGGCGCGCTTACCTCACAGCCGGCCTGCCCCGCAGCCATCCGCGCCCGCCCGATGAGCCATCGACGACGCCGCCCGGTGCCATCGACTGTGAGCGATAACACGTCGTTCGTCAAGTCGTAACATTCGATGGACGGGCCCCTCGCTCCTATGGTCGACGGGTGGACGACACGCAGGTACGGCACGCGTACGGGGCGGTGGCGAGCCTCTACATCGACCTGTTCGGCACCACCGCGCAGGTGCACCCGGACGACCTCGCCCTCATCGAGCGTCACCTGGCCGGACGCGCCGGGCCCGTGCTGGACCTGGGATGCGGGCCGGGCCACCTCACCGACCACCTCCGTACGCGGGGCGTCGACGCCACCGGGATCGACATGGTCCCCGAGTTCATCGCGCACGCGCGGGCCACCCATCCGGCCGGCACGTACCGGCTCGGGTCACTCGACGACCTCGCCGTCCCCGACCACTCCGTCGCCGGGATCCTCGCCTGGTACTCGCTGATCCACCTACCGCCGGCGGATCTCGACCGCGTGCTGGCGGAGTTCCGCCGCGCGATGGTGCCGGGTGGGCCGCTCGTGGCCGGCATCTTCGTCGGTGACGAGGTGGGCGCCTTCGACCACAAGGTCGCCACCGCGTACCGCTGGCCCGTGGACGAGTTCTCCGCGCGGCTGCGACGAGCCGGGTTCGCGGAGGTCGAGCGCATGCTGCGCCTCGACGACGACGCCGCCCACCGCCCGCACGCCGCCGTCGCGGCCGTCGCCTCCCACCCCTGAGCGAAATCGGCGCGAAGGAATACCGGCAGCTGTGCCAAGATCGACGTTCGGAGCACGACGGCCGGAAGGACCCCATGCCCGCGTACGCCATCGCCCATCTCCAGGACGCCGCCCCGCATCCGGACATCGCCGAGTACATCGAACGCCTCCCGGCCACCCTCGCCCCCTACGGCGGCCGTTTCCTCGTGCACGCCACGCCGCACGAGGTGAAGGAGGGCACCTGGCCCGGAGCCGTCGTGATGCTCGGATTCCCGGGGATCGCCGAGGCGCGGGCCTGGTGGGACTCGCCCGCCTACCAGGAGATCGCACCGCTGCGCTCGCGGCACATCGAGGGCGACGTCATCCTGGTCGAGGGCGTCCCCGACGACTACACCCCGACCGGCATGGTGCAGGCGCTGCGGGCGGCAGCCTCCTGAGCCGGCCCGGCCGGCGCGCCCGCGACCTGGGGATCGTCGTCGGGGCGCTACCCACCGGACGCCTCAACGCGATCACCGACGTCCCCGGCGTACTGGTCGGGCACACCACCGTCGACGACGGCGCCGACCTGCACACCGGCGTCACCGCGATCGTGCCGAGCGGGCTCGGCCCCGGCCGGTGGACGCTGCCCGCTGCGGTGTACGCCGGCAACGGCCACGGGAAGCTCGTCGGCTCGACCCAGGTGGACGAGCTCGGCGTACTCGAATCTCCGGTCGTGCTGACCGCCACGCTGTCGGTGTTCCGGGCGGCGGACGCGCTGCTCGGGCATCTCATGGAGCGCCGGCCGGACGGACTGTCGTTCAACCCCCTGGTCGGTGAGACGAACGACGGGCACCTGTCGGACATCCGCCGCCGCCCGATCACCGGGGCGCACGTCCTGGCCGCGGTCGCCGGGGCGACGGGTGGGCTCCCCGCCGAGGGCTGCGTCGGTGCCGGCACCGGCACCACAGCCCTGGGCTACAAGGCGGGCATCGGCACCTCGTCCCGCACGGTCGGGACCGCCGGTCACACCCGGACGGTCGGCGCGCTGGTCCAGTCCAACTTCGGCGGCGTCCTCACCGCGCTCGGCGTGCCACTACCCGTCGACGAGCTGGTGCCGGCCGCCGACCGGACCGAACCGCCGGGCAACTCGTGCATGATCGTGGTGGCGACCGACGTGCCACTGGACGCGCGGCAGTTGCGGCGGCTCGCCCGCCGTGCGGTGTTCGCCATGGCCCGGGTGGGCGCGTCGTTCAGCAACACGAGCGGCGACTACGCGATCGCGTTCACCACGTCGGACCAGGCGCCGATCCCGGACGCCGCGATCGACCCGGTGTTCGCCGCGGTGCTGGACGCGGTGGAGGAGGCGCTGCTCAACTCGCTCTTCACGGCAGTCACCACCACCGGCGTGGGGGGTCGCACCAGCCATGCGGTTCCGCACCGTGCCGCCGTCGAGCGGCTGGCGGCAGCCGGTCGGCTCACGATCCGGCCATACACCTGATCCACAGTAGATGGTCGGTCGTGACCGACGGACGACATTCGTGTTGACAGCGGTGATCGATGCGGCTGGAGTGATGCGCCATGGACGACACCGCCGAATCGCGGCTCGACAGTGAGCAAACCGCGCCCGGAAACCAGGACGACGACAAGACGAGCCGTACCGCATTGGCGCTCGTGAACACCGTCAACAGGGTGGTGCGCAACGGCATCGGCCCGGTGACCGGCTCGGCGGCCTGGGCCGAATCCCGGCTGCGGACCGTGCAGGGCGACAGATACGACAGCGCCCTGCTCGGCAAGCGCGGCGGCACCCCCGCCGAGGACGTCGACAAGGTGATCAGCCGGCTCATCAAGGAGTCGGTGATGGCAGCCGGGTCGGCCGGCTTCGTGACCGGACTGGGCGGCTTCGTGACCCTGCCGATCACGCTGCCGGCGAACGTCGCGGGAGCGCTCATCATCAACGTCCGCCTGGCGGGAGCGATCGCCTACCTGCGAGGCTACGACCTCGACGACCCGCACACGCAGGCGATGATCCCGCTCGTCGCGGTGGGCTCGAACATCCAGTCGACACTCAGCACGCTCGGCGCCCAGATCGGCGTCAAGCTGACCGAGCAGGCGATCAGGAAGGTCTCCATCGACCTGATCCGCAAGATCAACCAGAAGCTCGGGTTCATGCTGCTCGCCAAGTACGGCACGAAGCGGGCGCTCATCACGCTGGCGAAGGCCGTACCGCTCGTCGGCGGGGTCGTCGGCGGCGGCATCGACGCGACGCTCACCGCCGCGGTCGGCCGCTCCGCCGACAAGCTCTTCGCTCCGCTCACCGCCTGAGCCCACCCGGCGTCCCGCTCCCGGACCCCTCGCCGTCGGCCGTTCGGCGAGAGGGCACCCCCGATCAGCTTCGGCATCGACGCCCATCCTGCGGCTGGGACCTGCCGTCTCGTCGCTTATCGCGCCGGTAACGGCCAGTCTGTCGGTTCGGTGACACTCCGGATCGGACTGATCGCTCCACACTGCCCGCTGTGACCGAACTCCCTCCCCAGAATCCGTGGCCCGGGCAGGGCTCGCCGCCCTATCGGCCCGGTATGCCGTTCGCGCCGTCCCGGCCGTCGTGGTGGCGCCGTCAGCCGGCGGCGATCAAGGTGCTCCTCATCAGCGGTGCCGCCGTCCTCACCTGCTGCGGCGGGCTGCTCGGCATCGGCATCGCCGCCGGTCCCGCCACCGAGCCGAGCAAGTCGCCGGAGAAGGCCGTCGCACAGGAGGTGCCGACGGTCGCGGCACCCGCCACCACGACCACCGCGCCCACGCCCGAGGCCGCCACCGCCTCGCCGGAGCCGTCGCCCTCGCCCACCACTGCCGCGCCGACGACCGCGAAGCCCGCGTCGAAGCCGAAGCCGCGCAAGACCACGGCACCCGCCGTCTACTACAAGAACTGCGATGCCGTACGCGCAGCGGGCAAGGCGCCGCTGCGACGCGGCCAGCCCGGGTACCGGACCGGGCTGGATCGTGACCTCGACGGCGAGGCGTGTGAGCCGGATGGCGGCAACGGCGACTCCGGCGGTGGCAGCACGGGCGGCGGCAGTACCGGCGGTGGCGGCAACGATCCGCGTTTCGGCACCTGCAAGGAGGCGAACGCCAACGGGTACGGCCCGTACACGCAGGGCAGGGATCCGGAGTACTACTGGTACATCGACCGGGACAACGACGGCACGGTCTGCGAGTGACACGCAACGCGGGGGCGGGCCGGGCGGTGCCGTCCCGGTGGTCACGTCAGCTCGGCGTCGTACGCCCGCCGGGCGCGCTCGATCCGGGCCATGTGGGCGTCGGCCCATTCGAGGAGTGCGTCGATCGGCGCGCGCAGCGTCTTGCCCAGCGGGGTGATCCGGTACTCGACAGCGACCGGGCGGGTCGCCACGACGTGGCGTTCGACGATGCCGTTGCGTTCGAGGCGTCGCAGGGTCGCCGTCAGCGATTTCTGGGTCACCGCCGGGATGGCGCGGCGCAGCTCGTTGAACCGGCACGGGCGCTCGCACAGCTCGTTCAGGACGCTCAGCGACCACTTGTCCAGCACCTGGTCGAGCAGCTCGCGGTGCGGCGCGTCGATGCGCAGCTCGTCGGCGCGAGCGCCTGCGGTATCGCCCATGAAACCAGGTCTCCTTGAAGTGTCCTCCGTCAACTAGGTATCAATGGTAAACCTCAGTTGCCCAGTGGAGGAGCACCGATGCCCGTCACCCGTCTCAGCCCTGCCGGTCTTCAGCCGAACACGCCGTACCACCACGTGGCAGTCGCCACCGGATCCCGCCACATTCACGTCAGCGGCCAGGTCGCCCGGCTGGGCGACGGCACACCCGTCGCACCGGGGGATCTGGCCGGGCAGGTCGCGCAGGTGCTGCGCAACACGGGCCGCGCGCTCGCCGGCGCCGACGCGTCGTTCCAGGACGTCGTCCGGTTGACCTTCTACGTCACCGAGTGGGCGCCCGAGAAGATCGGGCCGTTCATGGCCGGGATCGAGGCGGTCGCCGAGGAGCTCGGGTTGCCTCAGCCGCTTCCGCCGGCGTCGCTGATCGGCGTCGAGTCTCTCTTCGAGCCCGACGTGCTGGTGGAACTGGAGGCGACGGCGATCGCACAGTGAGCATCTTCCTGCTCGACGCGCAGCGTCCGCCCCGACCTGGGCTCATCCTCCTGCAGCTGCCTGAGCCGGCGCAGCCGCAGGGCCAGTCCGGCCGTGATCTCGTCCGGGTGGGCCCCGTCCGCGATCCGGTCCGTTACCGCCTGCCGAAGTTCCCGGACCAACAGATCTCGTATGTCCTCGGACATGTCGACCCCGATCAGCGGCCGCTGTAGGCCAGCGCCGCCCACAGGGCCGGCCGGGTCAGGTCGGTCGCGGTGACGGTGTTCAGGTGGGCACCGGGCAGATACGGCGGCACGATCCGATCGGGGTCCAGCATCCACCGTTGCACCACGCCGACCGCCTCGGCCGGTGGCCGCCGATTGTCGACCAGCTCCAGATGGACCAGGAAGAGCGCGAGCGCGGCGAACGACGCCGGCACGGCCCAACGCCAGCCGATCAACCCGGTGAACCCGGCGTCGAGCAGCGCCGGCACGAGGTCCGGCGCGGCCGGAGCGGAGAGGACGACCAGGCCACGGGCACCGCTGACCGACGCCAGGTCGAAGACTTCTCCGCCGGCCAGTTGCAGGGCCGTCCCGTCCAGTCCGCACGCGAGATGCAGGAGGGAGGCTCCGGCCAGGTGCTTGCGTACGTCTTCCGGCCCACCCACCGCGTCGACCGGCTCCAACGCGCGGCCCAGGCAGACCGACTGCGGGTAGAACAGCCGGCGCAGAATCATGACCTCGGCCATCGCGTCGTCTCGGTCGCCGCGCGGGTTGACCACGAACACCGGCTCCTCCGTGAGCGGCGGAACGGAGCGCGCGGCCAACCGGACGACGTGCGTGCCGGACGGGACGTCGGTGATGCGGACCTGCTGGCCCAGCCGACGGCCGTCAGCGGTGCACACCGCGCCCAGGCCCACCCGGCTCAGTCCGCGCGTCGCGGCCACCAGTATGCGCCCGGCGGTCCACCGGCCGAGGATCGCCGGCCAACCGGGATCGTCCGAGACGAGCGGATCGGTGACCGGAAGGTTCGCGAGCACGTCGAGCCGACCGGTCGCCGGGTCGAGGCAGAGCACCCCGGCGGTCAGCCCGGCATCGTCGGTCGAGTGCACATAGAGCAGGGCAGCCGCGCCGATCTCGCGGACCGCGGCGGCGACCTCGGCCGGAGTGGGCACCGTCACGATCGGTGTCTCGGCCGGCACGACTCCGACGAGGACCGCCAGCACGTCGTGGGTCAGCGAGTCGGCCCCGGCCCGCTTCGGCGCGACCGCGGCGATCTCCAGCGCGGTGAACGCCTCCGCCCCCCGGCCCTCCGCGAGCATCCACCCGGCGAAGCGGGTCGCGTCGGCGGGGTCGACGTCCGGGCCGTCCAGCGCGTTGCGGCCGGCGTCCCGGCACCGTTCGGTGTCGCCGACGGCACCCCGCCGGCGGTACGCCTCGGCCAGTCGCCACCAGGTTCGGGTGCGCAGGCCGCCCTCGTCGAGCAGCCGCACGACGCCGGCCAGCCGGGTGATCGCGTGGTCGGGATCGTCCCCCAGGCGCAGGCGAGCCGCGCCGAGAACGGCCCGGGCCGATGGCGACGACCGGTCCGCGGCGGCGTCGAGAGCCGTCCGAAGATCGGCTGGATCGTGGCGAAGCAGCGCGTCGAGAACCGCTGTGAGACCGCCGCCGCTGCCCGCGCCGCCCGCGGCCGGGGAGCAGTTGTGCACCGCGGCGGCGAGCCGGGCGTGTGCGGCGGCCGTATCGAGCGGACCCCGCCAGGGATGACCGGCCGGCACGTCGGCCACGGCGGCGAGCGGGTCCGGACTGCTCAGGCCGCCGGAGTGCAGCGCGGACACCGTCCGGCACAGTTCGGCGAGCGCGCTCACCACGGGCGGCCGGGATTCGATCCGTTCCGCGTACGCCAGCAGGTCGTCCGCGATATCGGCGATGGCACCCGACAGCGGCCGCGTCTCGTCCAGCAGACCACCCGCCGCTTCCACGATCGCGACCGCGGCGGGATGGCCGGGTGGTACGCACCTCGTCGCCACCAGAAGGTCTCGCGCGCCGGCCCGGCGGGCGTCGCCGCCGGCGTCCTCGTCGTCCCAGCCGCTGCCGTCGCGCCGCTCCCGAAGGCACAGCCCGACCACCGACAGCAGCCGGTCGAGGCCCAGTTCGACCGGGTCACCACCGTCCTGCGCATCCACCGCGTTGGCCGTCGCCCCGACGAAGGCGTCCAGGGCGGCGGGCTCGATCTCGCCCGGACCGGCCAGCAGCATCGCCAGAGCCTGCTCCCAGACCGGCTGATCGCGGTCGAGGGCCAGCGCCGCGAGCTGCTCCCGGGCAGCCCGGCGGGCGGAGGCCGGCTGCGTGCTGGTTGCCGCCGCTGTCGCTGGCGTGGGCCGTCGCGGTGGCACCACCGGGGCGGACTGCCCGTCGCCGCGCATGGCGGTGACCGGATAGTCCAGCGGGTCGGTCAGGTTCGCCCGGTTCCACAGGTCGGTCGGCAGGCCGTTGCGCTGCAGGTCCCGCAGGCGCGACATGGCGTCGATGATTTTGCTCAGGTCGAAGTCGGCGATACTACCGCTGAGCAGCGGGTGGATCGACTCGGCCACGACCAGCATGGCGCGGGTGATGCTGGTGACGTCGGTGCTCAGGACCGGCCCGGCGAGCAGTTCCCGGAACAGTCGCGCCGCCTCCTCGGCATCCTGGGCCGCACCCGACGACCCCCCGCCGAGGAAGCCGCCGCGTGCGGCAGCCGGGCTCATCGCCTCCGTGGCCCGGGCCAGATACAGCTGCCCCAACGTGATGCGAGCCACGACTCCCTGCATCGGTGCCAGGCCGGGGAACCCGGTCGCCTCGGTGAGCACGACGATGCCGGTGTCCCGGTCCTCCGGCCCGCTGCCGTGCGTACCGTGCCGGGCCGCCAGGAGCATGCCGAGCCGGACGGCCACCTGGCCACGGACCGGGTCGCCGGGGTCGACCAGCCGGTATGCCTCGGCCCATGCCTCGATCGCGGCGGACAGGAGACCGAGTGCCGCCGGCCAGCCCGGTCCGGCCCGCCAGTATTCGGTGGCCAGCACCTGCCCGAGCTGGGTCAGCTTCGGCAGCCGGGCCGGTCCGGAGATCCGGGACAGCTCCTCCCGGAGCCGCTCGATGGAGTCCTGCATGGCGCTACCGCCCTTCGGTCGGTCACTGTCCCCAGTGGGTGAAGCCGGCCCACGCCACCACCCGCGCCGGGTCGGTGTCCGCGAGCATGCGACGCAACGGGCCCGGCATGGTTCGGGGCGGCTGCCGGTCACCGTCGAGCATCCAGACCTGCGCCCGGCGCAGTGCGTCCCAGACAGCGCGGTGCTCGGTCATCAGGAAATGGTGGAACATGAACATGAGTAGCGAGGTGTCCTGATCCGGGATGCTCCACTGGGTGGAGAGCACCGAGCGGGCGCCCGCGGCCAGGAACGTCGTGCCCAGGCTGTACGCCTCGTCGTACCCGTGGATCGAGCGGCCGGTGTGGCAGGCGGCAAGCACGACCAGCGCGATCGGATGCCGGTCCGGATCGGCCAGCAGCGTGATCAGCTCGTCCGCGGTGAGGTCCCCACCCGCCAGCAGCAGGCGCGACGACGTCGAGGCACGAGCCGTCTCGATCACCCCGTGCGAGGCGAGGTGGAGCATCGTGCCGGCCTGGGTGGCGTCGGCGAGCAGCCAGGAGCGTACGTCGGCGGGCGTACCCGCACCGGAAGGGCTCACCCTTCCGTTCGGCCACCGCCCGACGTAGGTGGCGGCGGGATAGAACGACTGATGGATCCCGTACGCCTCGAGCCGCGCCGACCGCAGGTCGGCCGCACGCCGGCCGGTGTCCGGGTCGGCCAGCACCATGCCGCCCGAGGTCAACCGGACCGGCTCGGCCGCGGCCGTGTCACAGAACATCCGGGCGGACGCGGCCTGGGAGAGCGCGACCCGCTCCACCAGGTAGGTGCCGCCCGGGTCGCGCGCCGCCTGCCACGGCACCCGGGCCAGGTCGCCCATCGGGATGAGCACGAGACGTGGCACGCGATCGGCGCTGAGGAACGGTTCGACCAGCGGCCCCATCGCGGCCTTCCACGCCCAGCCGCACAGCGCGTCGACGCGGTCCGCGAACTCGGCCGGATCGTCCGTCCCGACCTCGCGCGTCGTGTGGTCCGGGGAGCGACCGGCCACGGCCGTCAGGTACCGCTCGACATCGGTACCTTCGCCGACGGTGAGGTTCGGCAGGGCCAAGAACCACGGTTCGCCCGCGGCCGGGGCGATCACCGCCCAGCCCGGCGTCGGCGGGTCGGCCGGTACGAGATAGGCCAGCGCGTCCACGCCGAGCCGGCGTAGGGCGTCCCGGATCTCGTCGAGGCCGGGCGGGTCGAGCAGCCCGGTGTCGCGTGCGAGGACCTGCAGGACATCCTCCCGGAGCAGGGGGTCGGGGGTGTCGGTCGCCCGCCACCGGGCGGCGAGTTCCGGGTGACCGGCGGCGGTCAGCCGAGTGGCCGGATCCCGCAGCTCGGTCGCGGCGAACAGCATCAGGGCGCGTCCGCCGTCCAGCGCCCGGAGCGCGTCCTCGGGCTGCTGCTCCACCAGGCAATGGCTGGCGGTCACGATCGCCTCGGTGGCCGCATGCCCGGCCACGGCGCGCGCCGTGGCCGGGTCGGGTTCCAGCAGCACCCGCCAGGCGTAGCCACGGAGCCCTTCGAGCATGGCGAGCCGGGCGGGCGACGCCTCGCCCAACCGGTTCCGCAACTGACCGAGCATGCCGGTGACGTACGACCAGTACTGATTGCCCGGACCACCGGCCAGATCCCGTGCCCGCTCCAGCACGGTGACCGCCTCATTCACGTCGGACAGCAAGCCGGTGACCGTCGAGCGGTGGTACAGGCCCAGCGCCAGCGACGCCAGGTGGAATACGTGGTCCGGATGGTCCTCCGGGGTGAGGGACACCGCCTCACGCAGATCAGCGATCGCCGCGGCGATCCTGACCTCGTCCCGTTCGTCGCCCATCCGCAGGGCCGTGCCGCCCCGAGCCGCCAGGTGCAAGGCGCGTTCCGCGTCGGAGGACCCGGCGCGCGGCAGCGGCAGCACGCTCGCCTCACCACGGGTTGCCGCCTGCACCATCGGCATGACCTCGGCCATCGACTGGCGCAGCAGGTTGCCCTGCGGCAGCTCGTTCGTCCGGTCCGCCAGGTCGGCCAGCATCGCCACGGCGGCCGAGGTGTCCCCGCCCTGCTGCGTCTGCAACGCGTCCAGGTAGCCCGGAAGCAGTCCCATCAGTTGGTCGCCCTCCGGGTGACCCGCGACCATCGCGCCCAGCTCCGTCACCGAGGCACGGAGCCGGCTCCCGTCACCGATCGAGTACCCGGCGGCCAGTTCCAGGCCCTTGCGGGCGACCTCTGCCAGCGCCTCGACCTGCGGGTCACCACGGTGCTCGGCGATCACCGCATCGATCTCGGCGATGGCCGCGCGAGGGTCGGTCATGGTCCGGTAAGCGGCGGCCTCCAGCAGCCGCAGAACCCGGTTGATCCCGCGCATCCGTCGGGCGACGTTCGTCTCGTCCGGCCGGCTCATCGATGTCCGCCTCCCTGCGTTCGCCTCCTACGGTTCTGACGGACGATCGCGCCGGCCGAGCAGCTCGACGACGGTCGCGACGATGTCGTCCAGCCGTTTCCGGTCGCTGATGAGGGCGGCCACCCGATCCGGGTCGACCGCTTCCTCGCCCGGCGGACGGTCCAGGTCGTGCTCGGTGGTCAGCTCACCGAAGACCGTGGTCAGCACGTCCGTGACCACGACGTGCGGGTCCTCGCCGGCCGTCATCCGCCGTTCGATGAGATCGATCGCACGCGCGGCCAGCTCCTGCAGCAGCGAGTCGTCCCGCTCGTGCCGGGCCACCAGCACGAGCGGCTCGGGCTCCGGATGACCGGCTGAGAACGAAACCGGTGCCTGCTTGCGGCCGAGCGGTGCTTCCACAGTCCGCTCGTACCATCCGGGCCGGCGCCGCATCGCGGCCAGGACGACCTCCACCTCGGCGGCGACCGCCGGCTCGCCGCCGTGCTGGTCGCCGGTGAACCGGGCACGCCGCTCGGCCCAGCCGGTCAGCGGCCACAGTGAACCGCCCGCGGTGGCCTCGGTGCCGACCCAGTCGAGGATCAGTCTGGCCAACTCCACCAGCCACGGATCGTCGCCGAGCGCGACGACCAGGTGCTTGGGCACACGCGGACGCTGCGGAGCCCCGCGCTCGCCCCGGCGCCGGCGGTAGCCGTCGACGGTGGCGCGCTGCATCCACCGGACCAGCCAGCCTTCCAGGTTCTCGATCGGCACATCGGCGTGGGCGAAGAAGTCGTCCAGGACCGCCTCGACGTCGTGGTGGAACCGTTCGAGGCAGTCCGGGGCGAGCCAGGGCAGGCCCTTGGCGCACAGGTGGCGGCGCCTGCGCTCGATCGGCTGGGTGACGCGCAGGAAAACGAGCTGCCAGGCGATCTCGAAGGCGCCGCTGCGGAGAAGCCGGCGCTCCTCGGCTGACGCGTGCCGGAAGTACTGAGCCAGCTGTCCCTGCCGGGCCAGCTCGCGGACCCGGTCCGCGCCGGCTGACTGCTTCTGGGAATCTGCCACGACAACCCCTCCTGCCTCGACCTTCGCCTCGATGGTCGAGGCAGGGGCGAGGCGCGGGGAGGCGCCGGCGGCGAGATACCGGGGATTACGTACGGCGGCCCGCACGATACGTACGGGCCGCCGGAAAGACTCAGGACATCTGGCTGGGACGGGGATCCCCGTGCGGGTCGAACACCACGAAGGCCGTGGTGGCGCCGTTGAGGTAGACCGTGACCGGACGCCGCTCCTTGTTGTAGAGGCGAAGCTGGACAGTGGTGCGGTTGACCATCGCGTCCTCGACGGCGTGGGACACGTCCTGCGCGTCCTCGTCCGCGACCGACCACTCGGACTGGCCGATGATGAGCTTCTTGTCCATGCGGTTTGGATCCTTCCGGTGATGTGAACGGGTGGACGGTCAGGTCACCTCGTCGACGGTGAACGTGAACGAGAAGTCCTGCGGATGCCGCTCGTGGCGGCCGATGCCGAACTGTTCCTGTGCGAGCAGCGAGGTGCGGTACAGCCCGATGCTCGGGCCCACCACGCCGGTGAGCAGCTCGTAGGCCGTGTTGACCAGGACCGCCCCGGCGCCCGCAACGGCGACCGCCATGGCCGCGTGCGGGGCGGTCAGCGCCAGCCCGGCCACCTGGAGACCGGCCTCCTGCACCGCCGGGCTGGTGAGCCGCTGCTCGAGCAGCGCGCTGAGGGCGAGGCTGCCGCTGGTGTCGCGGGAGACCCAGACCGCGATGTCGAGGAAGTCGACCGCCGGGCCGTGATAGATCAGCACGTCGTCGAGCGGGAGCCGCTCGCCGTCCCGTACGTTGCTGAACCGCATCGTCGCCGCCCGGTAGACCGGCTGGCTGCCCGGTCCGCCGGTGAGCACGACCGCGTCCACCCGCACGTCGGCGCTGCCCAGGGCCCGGTTGCGGTGCACGGTCAGCTCGGCGATGCGGACCGCCACCCGGGTCGGCGTCGTGCCGCGCGGCGCCAGCAGCCGGATGGGCTGGGCCGGGCGGTCGTCGACGAGGAACGTCGCCCGCTCGGTGATCGGTGGAGGGGTCGGGCTGACGACGAAGTCGATCGGCTGAATCGCGTAGCGGACCTGGGACGCGGGCGCGTCACCGATCTCGCGGCTCATCCCGTCCGCGATCTGGGCGAGCAGGTTCTCCAGCCCCGACCGGGCCCGGCCGTCGCGGAGCCCGCGCTGCTGGAGCACGGAGACGTCCACCGGACCGTCACTGATCAGCACCAGGACCGTCTCGGGCCGGGGTACCGCCGGATCGATGCTGGACGGCCAGGTCATCGGCACGCCGGTCAACCGCCGCCGGTCCCCGTCCCAGCCGTGCGTGTAGGACGCACCCGCCGCCAGCCTGATGCCGCCGGGGTCGGACTGGTTCAGAACGGCGATCCGGGAGGAGATGCCGATGTCGATCAGCGACACGTACACCGCGCGGTCGCCCTCGTTGCGCACCCGGAACCAGACGCGTTCATCGGACTGGGCGAACAGCAGGCTCCCGGTGAGCTCGAGCGGCTCCTCCCGCCCGTCGCGCACCCGCCCCCACTCGATACGTACGTCGTGCCGGAGCGACCGGTCCGGGTCGCCGGCCAACCGCCGCAGGGCGCCGGCCTGGGCGATCCGCTGGAGGTTGGTGACGATCGCGGCGATGTCGGCGCGAGTCGCCGGTCGGGGCGCGTGCAGCGGGCCGTAGTCGTCCCGGATGACGAGCCGGCCCTGCTCGTCCGCCACCACCTCGACGGTCGCCCGGACGCCCGGGTCGGCCGGCCGCAGCATGGGCCGGGCGGCCAGCGCCCCGATCAGGTCGGCCGTCGCCGGGTGGCCGGCCGGCAGGCGTACCGGCATGGCGGGCGCGGACGCGCGGACCCGGCGTGCCCGCGCGCCCGGTGGCAAGGGCTGCCCGGCGAGCTCGGGCGGCAGCTCGGCGACCGCCGCGGTGGGCAACAGCCGGGTGACCGAGACCGTGCCGAGGTCCGCGTCGCCGGCACCGATCGCGAACTCGTCGCCTACCTCGACCCCGAGCAGCGGCGCACCGAGAAGCTGGATCCGGGTCGGACCGTCGGCCGTCACCGGCAGCGTGTCCAGCGGATCCAGCTCGGTCACCTCGAACGGCACCCGGCTCGACGGCCCCTCTGCCTCGGGCCGTTGGGTGAAGACGATCGCCTGCACCCGGCGACGCACGGCGTCCATCAGGGTCGACCAGTTGACCCGTAGCCCGTCCGTCTCCCGCAACGCCCGGGTCAGCGCGTCGGTGAGCAGCCCCATCTGGACGCCGTCGGGGTTGGCGTCCTCGAATGCCGCCTCGGTCGGCGCGCACGCGACCACCCGGACCGCCAGGTCGTTGCCGATCAGCGGGCGTCGGTCGATGGCCAGGCCGCCGGCGACGAGGCGGTGGACGTGCCGCTCGACGCGCTCGTACGTCGGCTGCCACTGTCCCGGCTTCGTCCGCAGCAGGGCCCGCACCCGTGGGCCGGACTGACGGGACATGTGGGCGGCGTGACAGCAGTCGAGCACCACGGTGACGTTTGGCGCGCGTTCGGTCAACCGGGCGAGCAGCACGGACAGCTCCGGGTCGGTGATGCCCCGGAAGTCGTCGTCGTCGGAGTCCGAGTAGTCGTCCGGGACGATGAACTGGATGGTTCGTCCGTCCGTCCCCCGGATGCGACCGCCGTGGCCGCTGTAGTAGACGACGTACGCCTCGTCCGGGGTGGCGTCGGCGATGAGCTTCTCGTACGCGTCGAGGATTCCCGCCCGGGTGGCCTGCGGCGTCACCAGCTGCTGGACGGCGAAGCCACGCGCCCTCAGGGTCTGCGCCATCGCCTTGACGTCGTTGCGGACTCCGGTCAGACCGTGGGTCGCCGCACCGATCAGAAGTGCCTTACCCGTCATGCCCATCTCTGACGGACGGCACGCCGGGCATGAGCGCTCAGTCGAAGAAGTGTTCCTCCCGGGCCCGGGTGATCGCCTCGACGGCGCTGTGCACACCGAGTTTCTTGTACACCCGGCCCAGTTGGGTCTCGACCGTCCGCTTGGCCACGTCCCGCTGGCTCGCGATCCGGGCCACGTCACCGCCCTGATAGAGCAGGCGGAGAGTGTTCAGTTCGGCGGGGGTCAGCTGGTACGGAAGCCGAGCGGGCACGGGGCGATCACCCAGGTCCAGGTCGGCCCTGCGGGCCAGCGTCCGCACCCGGTCGCGCAGCGGTGCGGCACCGAGTTCCGTCGCCGTCTGGTAGGCGATGCGCGCGGGTTCCCGGGCCCCGGCCCGCTCGCCGGCCCGCAACGCGGCCTCGGCCTGGCGCCACCGGGCGTACGCGGCCGGGAACCGCCGGTCCAGCGCCGCCCATCCGTCGGCCACCTGGCCCCAGACCCGCGCGGTGTCGGTCCTGCGGATCCGCCGCCGTTCCGCCGCCAGCAGCCGCGCCAGCTGGGCGGTTTCCTCCGCCACCGGTGCGCGCCGCACGGCCTCGCCCGCCAGCAGGGCGAGTCCGTCACCGGCGTCCGCCGCCTCCTGGTCGGCAGCGCAGCGCATCCCGACCGCGCACAACCGCAGCAGCTCCAAGGTGTTCTCACCCTTGCGCACCGCGGCCAACCCCCGGCCCACCTCCGCCACCGCGCGGGTCAGATCGCCCTCCTCGATCGCCAGCTCGGCGCGGATCGCGTGCAGCGGACCGAGGAATCGCGGATCGGCGCCGTGCTCCACGTCGTCGATCGAGGCGAGCAGCTCGCGCGCTCGCCGGAGATCGCCACGGTGCACCTGGATCTCGGCGAGCGTGAGACGGGGATACAGGCTTTCCGCCGGACGCAGATCCTGGATCGCCTCCGTGATGATCCGTTCGGCGTCGTCCCACTCGCCCAGCAGCACCAGCGCGGCGCTGGCGTTGTTGGCCACGATGGTGCTCTGCCGGCTGTCGGTCAGGCCGAGCCGGCGTGCCTCGTCCAGCCCGTCCCGCGTGACCTCGGCGGAGTCACGCAGCCTCCCCGCGTGTTCCAGGATCAACCCCAGATTTCCGTACGACCGGAGCAGGTCCTCGATGTGCGCCACCGACCGGGCGATCTCGATGGACCGGCGGAGCCGCACCTCGCCCTCGGGGTCGCCACGCATGCCGAGGGCGAGCCCGGAGACGTTGAGCGCGCGGCCCTCCTCGGCGTACGCCCCCACCTCGATCGCCATGCCCAGCGCTTCGTCGGCGGTCTTTCCGCCCTCCTCGTAGCGGCCGGCCTGGAGGTGGGCGAGGGCGATGCCGGCCAGCACCCGGGCCTGCACGGCCGACGGCGGCCGGTCGGCCAGCAGGCGCGCCGCCTCGCGGAAGGCAGCAGCGGAGTCGGCCCATCTGCCCGCCTCGGCCAGGTAGTTGGCCCGCCGCTCGTGCAGCTCGCCGAGCTGCCCCGGGTCGCCGCCGTGGTCCGGCGCGTCGATGGCCTGCTCGACCAGCTCGATCGCCCGGTCGACCCGCCCGGACCAGCGCGCCGCCGCGGCCGCCTCGGCGAGCAGCCGGAATCGGGGCATCCCGGCCCGCGCCTCGGCGTCCTCGACTCGATGCCACAGTCGCAGGGCCCGGTCGAACTGCAGATCGGCGGAGGGGAACGCCAACGTGCGGGCGGCGGCCTGACCGGCCGCGACCGCGTACGTCAGCGCCTGCGGCCACACTCCCGCCTGGTACCAGTGGATCGCCTGCTCGGCCGCGGCCGAGCCCTCGGTCACGCACAACCGGGAGTCGGCGGCCAGCGCCTCCGCCATCGCGACGTGCAGTTCGACGCGAACATCGGGGGCGGTCTCCTGCAGGACCGTCTCGCGCAGCAGCGCGTGCTGGAACCGGTACACCCCCTGGCCGGCGCTGAGCATCTGGTGGTCGGCGCACTCGTGCAGCGCGTCCCGCAGTGTCTCGGCCGGCATGCCGCTGACCGCGTGCAGCAGCTGCCGGCTCATCGCGCGACCGGCCACGGCCGCCGTCTGCAGGACCCGGAACGCGTCCTCGGTCAACTGGCTGAGGCGGCCGAGCATCATCGACCGGATGTCGGGCGGCAACGCGATGTCCTCGTCCCCGCCCGCCAGCGCGCCGGTGGCCATCAGCTGTTCGGCATAGAACGGAATCCCGTCCGACAGCCGCAGACACCGCTCGGCCAGCCGGCGGTCGACCTCGCCGAGCAGTTCGCGCATCTCGTCGAGGGTGAAGGGCCGCAGCTCGAAGCGGTCCGTGCGGCGCATGAAGGTGGCACCACCGAACAGCTGCCACAGCGGGTGGGCCCGCCCCACCGGCCGGTAGGTGCCGACCAGCAGCACCCGGCGATCCTCCGCGCGGGTCTGGGCGAGGTGCCGCACCAGGTCGAGCGTGGACGGGTCGGCCCAGTGCAGATCCTCCAGGATCAACACCACCGGGGCGTCCGTCGCGATGTGGTCCAGCATCCGGCGCACCGCGAGGAAGACCTGCAAGGGCACGCCCATGGAATCGTTGCCGAGGTCGAAGAAGGCGGTCAGTTTCCGGTACGCCGGGCCGCCCAGCTCGGTGGCCCGGCCCTCGCCGTACTCCAGGCCGAAGTTGTCCAGCACCTCGATCAGCGGTCCGTACGGCATGGGATCACCGAAGTGTTCCTCGCATGCCCCGGCCAGCACGTGGATGCCGGCCAGCCGCTCGCCGCGCAGGAACTCGCTCAGCAGCCGCGTCTTGCCCAGACCCGGCCCGCCGCCGACAAGTACCGTCCGGGCAGCGCCGTCGCGGACCTCGGACAGCCGCCGCGTCAACCGTTCCAACTCGTTCGGACGACCGACGAACGGCGACTCCTCGGTCACCTGCCACCTCCCCCAAGGTCGTCCGTCGTGCCCGCCGGCAGCACCTCCCGAACCACAGCCACGATCCGGTCCAGCTCGCCCGCGTCGCGCAGCACCAGGGCGAGCCGGTCGTCGTACGCCCGCCCGATCGGGCCGTCCCCGGCGTCGGCGCCGAACACCGCGTTCAGCACCTCGGCGACCACCACGCGTGCCGGCTCACCCCGGGCCAGCCGGGCCCGGATCAGCTCGACGGCACTGTGCGCCAGGGCGGTGAGGAGCCGCTCGCGCTCAGTGTACGCATCGACTGGCGTCTCGGTGCGGTCGTCGACCTGCTCCGCCGAGGCGACCGGGGCCTGCTTGTGACCGAGCGGTGTCTCCACGTACCGCTCGAACCATCGCGGCCGGCGGCCCATCGCCCGCAGCACAGCCCGGATGTCGGCCCGTACGTCGGCCTCCCCGTACGATCCGCCGGCGTGCCGCTCGCAGTGCCGTGCCACCCAGCTGTCGGTCGGCCACAGGTCGTGACCGGCCGTGACCGGTGTGCCCACCCAGACGAGCATCTGGGTGGCCAGGTCGATCAGCCAGGCGTCCCCGTTCAGCTCGGTGGCGAGCCAGGACGGCACCCGGGGTCGCTGGAGCGCGCCGTACGCCCCGCGCCGCCGACGATGTCCGTCGACTGTGGCCGGGACCAGCCGGCCGACTATCCAACCCTCCAGGTTCTCGATCCGCGTGCTCGCCTTGCGGGTGACGTCGTCGACGACGGCCTCGACGTCGTTCTCGAAGCGATCCAGGCATTCGTCGCTCAGCCGGGTCACCGATGCCGCACAGCCGGCGTGGCCTCGCCGCATCTCGAGCCGCCGGGTGAGCCGCCGGTAGACCACCGGCCACGCGATCGAGTAGGTCGCGCCGGTCAACCGCGACCGGTGCGGCCCGGTCGCACCCGCGATCGCGGTGGCCAGCAGGCCGCGACGCGCCAGATCCCGGACCTCGTCGACGCCGTCGGTATGGGTCGATCCGAGCACGGCACCCTCCTAGGAGTCGGACCAACGAAGGTGACCAACTCTGACCCGGAGGACTGCGCAGCGTGAACAGCGGGACGATCCGTTTGTGTCACCGGTCAGCCGGACGGACGCGCGGCTCAGCCGGTCCGGGCAGCCGCTCGGTCCACAGGGGAGCGTGGGTAGGCCGGTGCCGGCGGATGAACGGCGTAGCCCGAAGGTCACCGACTCGGCCCGAAAGCGTGATGCCGTCCTGACCGCAAGCGGCTCCCGATGGAGCCGTGTTCGGGGCATCCTGACGAAGAGGCAACCGAGATCGGCTGACAGGACGGCGACCATGACGGCTTCGGACGAGCTGCGCGAATACCTCGCGTCGGAGCTGCGCGAGGCCGCCTCCGCCGCCATCCGCGCCGGGGCGACCCCCGACGCGGTGACGGCCGACCTCGAGGAGCGGTTGCGCCGGGTACGGCTCATGCTGGCCGGGCTGGAGGAACCTGCCGATCCCGGTCCGGCTGACGGATCGACTCGCTGATCGGGCCCACGTGCGGTTCCCGGTCGTTGGCGAAGCGGATCTGGTCGCCGGGCCGCACCCGGGTGCGGTCGTGGATCTCCGTACCGTTGATGAAGGTGCCGTTCGGCGCCTCCGGGAACGGGGTGATCCAGGCGGTTCCCTCCTCGTCCACGCTCACTGTGGCGTGCCGCCGGGAGACGTTGGGATAGCCGGCGAACACGTGCCCGTGCTCGCCGGCCCGGCCCAGCTCGACGGAGCTTCGCCGGGCCGGTACGACCACCGAGCCGGACGGAAAGCTGATCACCAGGGCCGGCGGGACGAGCGACTGGTGGCACACCGTGCACCGGTCGTTGCGAAAGTCCGTTGCCCGGGCACCGCAGGACCAGCATGTCGGAGCCGGCGCTGCGCCCGTGACCGTCTCCGGCGCGGCCTCGGCCGGCACCGGATCGGTGGCGGCTGGCGCGGGCACCAGCTCCTCGCCCGGATGTTTCGGGCAGAAATAGCCTGTCTCGGCCGGGTAGTTCTGCCCGCAGCGGGGACAGTGCAGCTCGGTATCCATCAGTCGTGCCTCGCGTACAGCGTCACCACGCCGTCCGTGGCGACGATGTCGTCGACTCGTACCTTGCCCGATCGCACGTCCGCGTCGAAGAGGTAGCGGGCGAGCGGGTTGACCAACTTGCTCTCCACCTCGTTGCCGATTCCCCGGCCGCCGTATGTCAGCGTCTCGGGGGCGGTGCACCACCCCTCCAGGCGCTGCCGGGCGGCGGGGGCCAGGTCGAGCCGCACATCGTGCTCCCGGGCCAGCCGGTCCCGGACGTTACTCAACTGCCGGTCCAGGATGCTGAGGGCGGTCGGTTCGTTGATGAAGTCGAACACCACGATGTTGTCGCCGAAGCGGTTGAGCAGCTCGGGACGGCCCAGCTCGCGGGTGAAGGTGTCCTTGATCGCCGCCTTGATGGTGCGCTCCAGCTCCTCGTACGCGATCCCCGGGTGGACGAGCTGGATCTTCTCGCCGGTCTGCGGATCGTCCCGGAAGATGCCCAGGTTGGAGGTAAAGATCAGCATGCACTCGGTGAAGTACGTGGTGACGCCCTGTCCGTCGGTGAGCCGGCCGTCGTCCAGGATCTGCAGGAACTTGTCGAAGATCTGCCGGTCCGCCTTGTCGAACTCGTCGAACAGGACGACCGAGAAGGGCTTGCGGCGGATCGCCCCGGTCAGCTCGCCGCCCGCCTCGTACCCGATGTAGCCGGGCGGTGCGCCGGTCAGCCGGTCGGCCGAGTGGCTCGTCGCGAACTCCGACATGTCGAACCGCAGATACGCCTCCGGGTCGCCGAACAGCATCATGGCCAACTGCTTGGCCAGCTCGGTCTTGCCGACGCCGGTCGGCCCGGCCAGGAACAGCACCCCGCGGGGCCGCTTCGCCGAGCTGGACGCCTGCGCCCCGGACAGGCCCAGCGCGGCGCGTTTGAGGATGTCGAACGCCTTCACCACGGCCGCCTGCTGACCGAAGATCTGGCCCGGGATCTCCCGCTCGCCTCGGACGATCTGTTCCCGGACGGTCTCCTGCCGCCACGGGTTCTCGTCCACGCCGATCCGGTAGATCTGGATCGCCTCGTCGAGGCGGGCGAACGGGATCTTCCGGTCCGCGCCCAGCCGGGCGATCTCCCGCATCGAGTGCAGCGTCATGTCGTCCGTGCGCTGCGCGAACCGGACCACGCCCGGGTCGGTCGCGGCGGGCGGATGAGGGGTGCCGGTGACGATCGGCGCGAAGTACCGGGCGGCCTTGATCCGGTCGGCCAGGCCGCAGTTGGACACGGCGATGGTGCGTACCCGTTCCATCCCGACGGTCAGCCAGGCCGGCAGGTCCCGCTCGCCCTCGGACAACCAGATGACCGGGTTGTAGAGGTCGGTCGGCCGCTCGGGCGGGCCGCCGAGGTGGGTCTCGGCGGTGGCCGCCAGCTTCTGGGCGAACAGGAAGAAGTCCCGTTCGACTCCCTCCAGCGCGGCCTGGCTGCGCGGGATCCGGGCCGCGTAGTCGATGACCAGGGCGGCCCGGGTGCCGGATGGATCCGCGGCCGGGGTGTCCTCGGGCTGCTGGTCGCCGGGGATGGCGTCGGCGTCGATCGGCGGCGGATCGGTCGCCCCGGCCACCCGCGCCATGCAGGTGCGCAACCGCTCAAGGGTCTGTTTCCGCCCGATCATGCGCCGGCCGAGGATCTGCTCGGCGGCCGCGCGCGCGTCCCGGTCATCGGGCGGATAGACGGTGACGCCGTCGACCTGGTCGGAGACGATCAGACAGCGGTAACCGGACGGTCGCAACGCCTGCCAGAGCACTTCGAGCAGGGGAACCGGACGGACACCGTCCGGGGTGGGACGTCGGGTCTCCGGCACCAGATAGAGATCGCGTACGTTGCCGTACAGGACGTACTGGGAGTGCACGGCGAGGGTCCCGGCCAGTTCCTGGGCGAACGACGGGAAGCCGGGCAGGAACTCGGACGATGTGCTCATCGATTCTCCTGGTTGGGGTCGATCTGTCGCAGGACGGGTTCGGTCACCTCGATCGGTGAGGGCGTGGCAGCCGACCGTGGATCGATGTCCACCAGGGCGCGAACCGGCTCGTCGGGCACGTGCACCCGGGCGGCGATGCCGCGCCGGCCCAGTTCCTCGCCGACGCGCCGCAGGCCGTCGTTGAGCTCGGCGCAGCGGACGGCTTCCCCGCCGGCTCCGGCGGCCACCTGGACCAGTTGCGAGTGCACCCGGCCGGCCTCGTCGAGCCACACGTCGGCGACGTGACCGCCCCGCCAGTCCGGCCGGGTCACCAACAGCGCGGCATGACGCCGCACCTGCATGCCGGTGGTGACCGAGTAGCCGAGCTTGCCGAACGCCTCGGCCACCCCCTCCAGCAGCCGCCGGCGGTCCAGCTCCACCTGCACCCGGTTCAACGCGTTCTGCGCGTCCCGGCGATCGGCCGAGGTGAGGTCCGCCTCGCCGAGCACCACGGCCCGCAGCCGTTCGATCGCGTCGAAGCACGGGGGCCGCGGCGTACCGAAGTCGTTTATCACCTCGGCGACGAGCGGCTGCTCCAGCGCGGTCAGCAGATTCGCCGCCTCGCGACGGCGCGCGATGCGCGGGTTGAGATCCACGTCCACGGTCCGGGCGAGAGACTCCACGAAGGTACGCCCCGTCGGGGAGTGCTTCTTCCGCTCCGCCTTCGCCGCCGCCTCCAGCGCCTGGATCCGGTCGTCCGACGTGGCGTCGGTGTGCAGGCGGCTCAGGATGGCGTCGATGTCGGCCTGCAACCGGCTCCCGTCGACCTTCGCCGGCGCCGGCGGTGCCGCGCTTTCGTGCCGCCCTCGCGAGGCGAGTACCGCCTGATAGCGGGCGAGCAGTTCGGTGGCGCTCGGCTCTCCCGCAGCGCCGGCGGCCATCCGGGACAACAGCTGCTGTCGCTCCCGTGCCGCCTCGGCCCGCTCGACCGCGGCCCGCGCTGCGGACAGCGCCTCCTGAGTCCGCGCCACCAGGCTCGGCGCGCCGGTCAGATGGCATCCGGTCAGATCCACCGGCCGGGGCAGGGCCAGCCGGACGCCCGCCCTCGCGGCGCGGGCGGACAGCAGGCGAAGGTCCTCATTGGTCCGGGCCACGGAACCCGCGGCCAGGTCCCAGAGTTGGGCCCGGATCTCCACGTCGTCCTGCGCGTCCGCCCTGCGCTCCATCTCTTCGCCGAATCGCTCCAGCGCCCGGCCGGTGGCCTCGGTGCCCGCCTGCGCCGCCCGGATCGCCAGCATCGCGGCCGCTCCGGCCCCGGCGGCAGCCAGCGCCACCGGGGCGACGATGAGGCCCACCGGCAACACTGCGATCTCTCCACCACTCATGAATCCGCTCCTTCTGCGGCCCGGGCCGGGCCGTCGTCGTTGTCTGACGGCCGGCGTCGCTCGGCTGCGGCGATCTGCTCCTCCTCGGCCGCCACCTGGCGGCGCCACGCCGCCCAGCGGCGCGACACCCACCCGAGGTGACCGATCGTCGTGGCGATCACCAGGTACTGCGGGAACAGGCTCGCCACCAGAGCGACCGCGGCCAGCGCCCCCAGCAGCGCCAGCGCCGCCGGGGCCCACGATCGCTGCATCCACCGGCCGAGCGGGCGCAGCACGATCGCACCCGCGCCAGGGATCGAGTACCGGTTGTGGAACCGGCCACCGATCTGGACGGCGAGGAGACTCTCGGCGAGCAGCGCGACGGAGAGGCAGCAGGAAGCGGCCACCCAGGCCAGGCCGATCACCCGGTCGTCGGCCCGGTCGGCGGCGTCGGCGCCGGTGATCGCCGCGACCCAGCCCACGGCGATCAGGCAGACGCCGGTCACCGCCCAGCCCAGGGCGACCGGCCGGTTCTGCCGGCGCGACCATTCCCGGAATGCGGCTATCGCGCGCGCGGACTCCTCGCCCAGCTCACGAACCTGGACCCGGTCGGCGATGGTCCGGGCGCGCGCGGTCGCGAGGTCGGCCAACAGCAGCGCCGCCCAGACCGTCGCGGGATCGTGGGCCAGGTCGGTGAACCACGGCACCTCCCAGGCAAGCTCCGCGTCGGTCCGCCGCGTCTCCTCCAGTACGGCGCGCAGGTCGTCCGGCTGGCGCAGTGCGACGCGCAGGCACACCGCCATCCGTTCCCGGTCGGTGACGGTGTCCCGCAGATGCCGCTGAGCCTCCGGGTCGGTCACGTGCCGCACCAGTTCGGACCACTCCCGATAGGCGCGGCGCCAGGCCCGGTCCAGGTCGGTGAGGGCCTGACCGCCCTGCTCACCGTCCTCCGGGGCCGACGTGTCGAACTCCCGCAGCAGCCGCCCGTTCCAGAGGTCACTGAGCACCTCGGCGTTGTCACCCTCGTTCGCCAGCGCCCGCTGGGCGATGGCGAGCAGGCCGCGGCGCGAGATGACGTGGTTGCGATAGACCGCTGGCCGGGCCGGATCGAGCGCGCGCAGGATCCGGAGCAGCCGCAGGTGCCCGGACTCCGTGGCCTCTCCGACGGCGGCCACCACCCGGCGGGCCTCGGCCGCGTCGTCGTCGCTGAACTGGCCGAGCCAGGCCGACAACCCGTCGAGCCCGCCGTCCCGCTCGACGATCGTCCGCACGGAATGGTTCCAGGCGGTCGTCATCGCCGTCGCCAGCTCGTCGCGCAGATGATACGAGCTGCCACGGAACCGGTACGGCTTCTCCGCCGCGTGCGGCGTCGACCCGGCCGAGGGTGCGGTACGGGGCGGCGCCGGCGCGCGGCGGGCCAGCCACAACCCGACCTCGGTGCCGCCCCAGCGGTCCGCCGGATCGGTCACCAGAAGCCCCTGGCACAGCGCGCGCAGCCGGTCGTCCGGCACACCGGAGACGTCTATCGGCCGGGTCTGCCCGAAGTGACGCCGTACGTCCTCGTCGCTCAGTCCCTCGAACGGGTGCTCACCGGCGGCCAGCTCGAGGATCGTCAGCCCCAGGCCCCACCAGTCGGTCGCCGTGCCGACCTGTCCCAGGTTGCTCCACTCGGGCGGCTGATAGAAGCTGCTGATCGGCTCGGTCCACTCGGCCGCGCCGATCGGCCCGGCGATGCCGAAGTCGACGAGGGTCGCCTCCGTCCCGTCGAGCATGACGTTGGCCGGCTTGACGTCGCGGTGCACGTACCCGTGACCATGCAGGTCCATCAGTGCCGCCGCGATCTGCCGCACCACGGGGGTGAGCTGGGCCAACCCGAAACCGCGGGAATCCGCCCGCTGCCGCTCCCGCAGGGTCTGGCCCGGGACGAAGTCCATCACGCTGTAGTCGGCCTCGAACTCGAGGTGCCGGACCACCCGAGGGTGCCGGCCGGCGAGGTAGTCGACCAGTCCCGGGTCGGGCCGGCGGGCGAGCTGGTGACGCTTGACGACCGCCTCGGTGCCGTCCGCGCGGACCCGTACGACGAACAGTCCCGGCCGCTCCAACCGCCGGAGCAGCTGGTAACGGGCGGCCAGCCGCACCGGCAGCCCGTCGGCGGGCCAGTCGTCCGGCCGGCTCCGACCGGCATCCAGCAGCGTCTCGTCCAGCGCGTCGCCGCCCCGCGCCGGCGGGAACAGCCTGGTCCGCCCCGCGTCCAGCAGGGTCTCGTCCAGCACGGCCGGTCGATCGGGCTGGCTCATCCGCCGCTCACACCTCCGCGCTCCGGTCCGCCAGAACTCTGGTGACCCACCAACCCCCGCCATAGAGGGAGTGACGGACCAGTGAGCTACGTGCAGCTGTGGGGCCGGCGTTTCGGCCAGGCCCTCACCGTTCTCCGCGACCCCGACGCGGGTCTGCTCGATCCGTTGCCCAGGCCCGCCGTCAACCCAAGGGTCGACGCCGCACAACTCGTCGCGCAGGCCCGGGAGAAGGGTCTGAGCGACGGCCGGCAGGCCCTGTACGACGGGTGGTCGTTCGGGCACGAGGGCGACCCACCGCACGCGGTGGGCGAGCCGAAATACGTCGAGACGCTGCGCCGGCTGCGCGACTCCGCCCTCAACGAGCTCCGTGACCGGCAGCAGAAGACCGCCGACCGGTTGGTCGACCTGCACCACACCGTGCGGGAGGCGGACCTGGCGATGCGGGCGGCCCGCGACCGGATGGCCCGGATCGCCACCCGTGACCAGCACGACGAGGACGACTCGCTGCGCGCCCACCTGCGCCGCCGGAACATCGACACCGACCGGCTGCAACTGCCGCCGCTGAACAGCGAGGTGTGGGAGGGCGACGCGCCGCCGATGCGTCTGATCTGGCGGATCCTCGTCCTGCTCTTCCTCGTCGCGGTGGTCTTCGAGATCGAGCACTACGTCGCCGGGGCGTACCTGCCGTTGACCGAGCTGGGACGGACCACGGGTCTGCTGCTCACCGGCGCGATCGCCGCCCTGACCGTCCTCGCGCCGCTGATGGCCGGGCAGCTCTTCCGCAACCGGCACGCGACCGGATTCGACCGGCTGCTGGCCCCGCTGACCTTCGTCCTGCTGCTGCCCACAATGGCGATCATCCTGGGCTTCGGACTGCTCGCCGCGAGCCTGTTCGACCGCGGCGTCACCGGCGGGGCACCGTTCGACGCCGCCACCGACCCGTCCCGCACGGCCGCGCTCGGGCTCACCCCGGCGACGCTGATCGTCGTCTTCGACGTGGTGCTGTTCCTGGCGTGCCTGATGGCGTACCTGTTGGGGCTCGCCCAGCCGCATCCGTTCCAGCAGGCCTTCGCCCGCAGCCGACGGGTGCGCAACCGTACTCTCGGGGTGACCCAGCGGATGGGTAACCGGATCAACCCGGACTACCGGGCGATGACCACCATGGACGACGGGCCGGACGATCGGGGCCCGGTGGTCGCGCCGGAACAGGAAGCGGCGATCAGGAACGCCTACCGCGCCGCCGAGGAGGCGTACTACCAGGGGTTGATCGAGGCGGTGGCGGATCCGACGTTCACCGAGGCCGTCATGCGGCATCGGCGAGAGCCGGAGCCGGCCGGTGAGTGAGCACCTGCGGCTGGCCCGCGCCCACTTCCCGGTGACCTCGCTGGGCTACGGTCACCGCCTGGTGCTCTGGGTGCAGGGCTGCCCGCTGGCGTGCCCCGGGTGCATCGCGAAGGACACCTGGGACCCCGCGGGCGGCGTCCCGGTCGATGTCGCGGACCTGCTCGGGGACGTCCGCCGGGCGGTCCTGGCCGGAGCCGACGGGCTGACCGTCAGCGGCGGCGAGCCACTGCGGCAGGCCGCCGCGGTCGGGTCGCTGCTCCGGGGCGTACGGGAGCTGGACGCCGCCTTCGACGTGCTTCTCTACACCGGGTTCGAGCTGGACGAGTTGGATCCCGCGCAGCGGGAGACGGCCGAGCTCGCCGACGTACTGATCACCGGGCGGTACGTCGCCACCGCCCCCACCGGGCTCATCTGGCGCGGCTCGGCGAACCAGCGGATGCACCTACGTACGCCCTTGGCGCGCGACCGCTACACGGAGTTCGTCGAGTACGAGCCCGAACACCCGCCCATCCAGATCGAGGCCGACCGGGAAGGCCGGCTGTGGTGGGCGGGCGTTCCGAACCGTCCCGAGACCAAGCGTGCTCTCGACCGAGGGCTGGCGGCGCTCGGCTACTCCGTCGAGTCGGCGAGCTGGCGCCGCCAGTAGCGGCTCCTCAGTCCGTCTGGCTCGGCTCCCGCTGCGGCCCTGCGTCCGGCCCTGCGTCCGGCCTTGCGTCCGGGCCCGCGTCCGGCCCCGCGTCCGGGCCGGCGTCGGGGCCCGGCTCGGTGGGCTCGGTCACTGGCCGGCGCGGGCGGATCAGCCGACGCCAGCCCGACTCCGGCGGCGCCTGGAACCGCCGGACGAGCATCGCCGCCTCGGCTCGGACGCGCCGGGCCGCGGACTCGCACCGCTCGACCTCGACGATGTACTGCCGTTTGCGGCTGTCCCGCAGGTGGTCGAGTTGCTGGCCGAGGGTCCGCGCCTCGGCGACGTCGCGCAGCAGCGCCCCCTGCCGCGGCTGGGCCCGGCGGAGGCGCCGATCGCTACGCCTGACCTGCCCGACCTCCTCGCGGGGCCGGCGATACCCCGCGGTGAACGCGATGGCCCCGGTGAGCAGATAGAGCAGGAGCAGCACCATGGCGCCCAGACCCGAGCTGGGGTCGGTGGACTCCGTGGCACCACTGATGAACGAAGCCTGCGCGTCGTTGCCGGGCAGCGGGGGTGCGAAGAGGCGGAGGGCGAAGGCGCCCAGCCCCATCGAGAGCCACAGACCGAGGAGCGACCAGCCGGACACCGCGCGCCGGACGTTCCGTCGCTGCTCTCTGACGTGCTTGAACCCCTCACCGGCCCAGTGCGCGACATAGGTCGTGGTCACCGCCAGAGCGGCCACCAGCGGCCACACCCTCGCGTCGTTGAGAATCCGCTCGACGACCTGGTTGAAGGTGATGAGGTCCGCGACCATGGCGAACAGCAGCACGATGTAAAGAATCAACTGGCCGATCCACCCGCGACCGGCCAACTCGCCGACCTTGCCGGTCTGGTAGCTCGGTCCCGAGTCCTCCTCGCCGTCGGGACCGGCCGGTTCCGGGGTGTCACGCTGCTCGACGGCGCGGATCGCCCGCTGTTTCACGTACTCAAGCTCTTTGATCTTGCCGCCCCGGCCCTCCGACTCGTGGTCGAACTGGGTGACGAGGCCGTCGATCCGGGCCTGCAGGTCCCCCAGCTCGACCTCCTCGGCCGTGTGGTGGCGCAGGATCGCGGCCTTCATCTCGATCACGTGCGACTCGATGACCTCGTCGATCGCCTTCATCACACCGCCGTCGATGCCGAACGGCGCGACGGTTGCGAGGTGGCGCCTGACCCGGACCCTGAGCCGGTCTTCGTCGTCCATCGCCGGGACACGATGCAGGCTCAGTTGCCTGAGCCGCTTGGCGGTCCGACGCAACTCGGTACGGCGCTTCCATTCCTTTGGCGTCTTCACGACGAGCTCCCGGTGTCGGGGGAAGAGGACGATGTCTCGAGAACCCAGGTGGGAAGTTCAACCGGGGGGAGGGTGAGCAGCGGGTAGAGCGTCCGCCCGTGCGGGTGGGCCCGTGCCAGCGCGGCCAGATATTCGGCGGTACGCCGCTGGTACAGCTCTACCGCGCCACGGGCGCGGGTGCCTGGGCCGGAGGCCGCCGCCTGGTGCTGGCGCACCGCGGCGACCCGTTCGGCCCGCCGGCGGTCGACCTGGTCGCGGGCGCGGTCGAGTTCTTCCCGCGCTCGCGTGATCCGCCGGGAGCGGGCCACCTCCCGGCGGTGCCGCAACATCGCGTCCGACCAGCGCTGCTCCTCCCGGTTGCGGGGTAACAGCTCCTCATCGGTCAGCGGACGCCGTGCCGCCTCGACGCGCTGCTCGCACCGTACGACGTCCTCGCGAGCCCGTTCGAGCCGCTCGTCACACCGGTCGAGCTCGATCGCCGCGGCCCGGCCCATCGTGAGGAACTCGGCGTGCAGCTCGTCGAGTTTCTCGTGCAGTTCGGCGAGCAGGACGAGCTGATACCCGACGGTGACGGTCTCCCCGGTGCCGGCCAGCTCCGCCTGGCGGCGCCGCACCTCGGCCAGGGCCGGGATGCCTTGCTCGCCGTCGTGCGTTCCCCGGTTTCGGTCCGCGCGGCGCAGCGCGGCCGGGTAGGACGTGTCGCTCGTGGCCACCATGTCCTGTGCTGACGGACGGTCCGTCAGCACAGGACATGACGACTCGCAGGTCTGCCCGAATCGCCGCCCTGGCACTGTGTGTGCCGCTGGTCGGTGCGATCGCCGGCTGCATCCCGCTGATAGGCGAAGAGTTCACGTTCAACTGTCCGCAACCCGCCGCCACGGGCCTCGGCATCGCGGTCGGCGCCCGGGCCAACAGCCCCGCCCCGGCCCTGACCACCGACGTGCGCAAGCTGATCGTCGACACGATGAACGGCTGCGGCAAGATCACCACGATCCGGGTGGACGGGCGTCCCAGCATCGTCGACGACGCGGTTTTCGGCACCCAGGCGAAGACCAAGTCCAACTTCGCCATCGACCAGAAGGCGTTCCTGGACCGGGTCGGCGCGATGATCGCGAACGCGAAGGCAGGGGCACCAGAGGCGAATGTGCTGAAGGCGCTGAGCGTGGCGTCGGACGCGGCCGGCCCGGGCGGCACGGTGGTGCTCGTCGACTCCGGCGTGCAGACCACCGCCCCGCTCGACTTCCGCAGGAACGACCTGCTGTCGCGGCGTCCGGAGGCTGTCGCCAAGCTGCTCCGGCAGCAGCGTCTGCTGCCCGACCTCCGGGGCCGGAAGGTCATCATGACCGGCCTCGGCTACACGGCGATGCCGCAGGAGCAACTCGACGACCGCAACCGGTCGACCCTGGTGAACCTGTGGCGCGAGATCGTCCTCGCCGCCGGCGCGAAGGATCCGGTGATCGACTCGAGCGCCAACACAGCGGATTCCGCCGTGACCAGCCCGACCGTGAGCGTGGTGCGGTTCGTGGTCGGCGACATCCGGCCCGACTGCGACACGCTTGCGGTCTTCCCGGACAGCGGCGCGGTCGGATTCGTCCCCGACGAGGCGGAACTCCGTGATCCGGCCGGCGCCCGCAAGGTCCTCGCCACGTTCGTCGCGTTCCTGCGCGGTAACCCCACCGCGCAGGTAGTGGTCAGGGGATACGTAGCCCACTACGGCGCCGGCGACCTGTCCCAACGCCGCGCCGACCGGGTGAAGCGGGAGTTCGTCGCCCTGGGCGCCACCAACAGGATCACCGCGAAGGGAATGGGTTGGGGCCCGTACCCGAGCGTGAGTGCCCCTCCGGACGAACGGTACGACCAGAAGAACCGCATGGTCACGATCGAGGTGAGCTGTTGACCACCGTGGAACTGAGCGAGGCTGCGCCGGCCCCAGCGGCCTGGACGGACATCCCGAATGCCGGACCTCATCGACCTGGCCCGGCCTTCCTCACGGCGGTGGTGCCCGAAGCGAAGGGGCCGTCCCGGTTTCCCGAAACGGCCCCTCATCTGCTCGGGCGCCACGATCCCGTTCTGCGTCAGATGAGCGACGATCAGCCCGTGGTGCAGGAACGGATCTGAGCTCTGGCACCGCTGTTGCCGTTCATCATCGTGGTGAAGCCGAAGGTGTTGCCGCTGCCGTTGGACCGCATCGTCATCACGTAACCGGTGCTGTCCCAACTGGGGGAGCCGTTCCAGGTAGTGACGATCCGCTGCGGCGCGGTCACCGCCACGACCACCGTCCAGTTGCTGGCCCCCTGAACCGTCACCGACGTGTTGTACCGGTCACCCCAGACGTTGGGAGTCGTCGCCGTCGCTGTGCACCCGCTGGTGGGCGGTGGAGTGGTCGGCGTGCCGGTCGGCGGCGGAGTGGTCGGCGGCGGAGTGCCGTCCGGGGCCACCGCTCGGCCGGTGCTCGGTGAGATCATGCCCGGACAGAGGTTGCGGCTGCTCAGGTTGGCCATGATCTGCGGAATCGCGTCGCGGGTGTTCTGTATGCCGTCGTGCATCAGGATCACCTGGCCGGCCTGGAGGCGGCTGGCGTTGGAGACGATCTGGCTGACGCTGGCGCCGTTCCAGTCCTGGGAGTCGACGTCCCAGATCACCTGGCGCAGGCCAAGCGACGTGGCGACCGACTGAAGGGTCGAGTTGGTCTCCCCGTAGGGCGGGCGGAACAGCTGCGGCCGGACGCCGGTCGCCGACTGGATGGCTGAGTTGGTCTGGGCGAGGTCCGACTGCATCTGGCTCTGGCTCATCGAGGTCATGTGCGCGTGGTTCCAACTGTGGTTGGCCACCCACATGCCCGCGTCGACCTGGGCGCGCGCGGCGGACTGGTTGCTCTGCACGTTCTGCCCGACGTTGAACATGGTCGCCCGTACGCCGTTCGCGCGCAGCACGGAGAGCAGTGCGCTGGTGCTGCCGGTCGGCCCGTCATCGAAGGTGAGGCCGACGTACCCGTTGCAGACGGCGGCGCTGGACGGAGTGGCGGCGACCGCGAGACCGGCGGCGCTCAGCGCCACGGCAGAGGCGAGCACGGCCAACCGCGTGAGACGCGATGTTCGGGGGGTGGACGGGCGGCGGGAGCCGCCGATGCTGGAGTACATGCGCAGGTCCTCCTTGGGACGGGTGACACCTGACGACGCATGGCTTCAATCGACACAGGTTGATGTCGCCGTGTTCGGAGTATTGCAGCGGCGTTTCGAACAGGTCAATGATTTTCCGGAAGTTTTCCGGAAAGAGTCAGCCCCTAGTCAGTCGCCATGCATCCCGGTGCCGTGCTGTCCTTCGCTACCGTCAGCCTGGGGCAGCGCACGGCCGCTGGCCGACCTCCACGATCGCCTGGACGATGGTGCCGGCTCCCGTTCCGAGGTAGGCCGCGTTGCGTCGTTCCTGATCCGGCATGTGCGGTCAATCGCTTCGGATTCGTCTCACACTCACGTCACCGTGATATCGCGATAGCGCCACCTACGGAGGTGTCGAATGGCCAACATCCTCATCCGCGATCTCAGTCAAGAAGCGGTCGACCGCATCGACGCGGCGGCCGCCAGCCTGGGGCTGTCGCGCAACGAGTACCTACGCCGCAAGTTCGAGGAGAACATCATCCCCGCTGGCGACCGGACGGTCACCGCCGAGGACTGGCAACGGTCCGCAGAGGCATTCGCCGACCTTGCCGATCCCACGGTCATGGAGGCCGCGTGGCGGTGACGAGCTGGCTGATCGACAAGTCCGCGTACGTCCGGCTCCAACTCGGCCAAACGACCAACCGTGACCAGTGGAGCGCACGCATCAGCCGGGGGCTGGTCCGGCTCTCCACCATCACGCGCCTCGAACTCGGCTACTCGACGCGCTCCGGAGAAGCGGGGCGCCGACAGTTCGCCGCCCCACCGCTGTCACTGATGCCGATCGAACACCTCACACCCGCCATCGAGGACCGCGCACTGGAAGTACAGATGCTGCTCGCTGACCGTGGCCAGCACCGAGCGCCGCCTATCCCCGACTTGCTGGTCGCGGCGACCGCTGAGAAGACCGGCCTGACGGTCCTGGCCGTCGACGAGGACTTCGACCTCATCGCCGCGCTAACCGGCCAGCCGATCGAAACCCTGCCCAGCTGAGCGATGAGCCGGGCCTGTCGCGTTCGGCGTAAGCATGATCGACTCTGGCTTGTCCGGGGCGTAGCCTGTCAAGCCGGTGCGGGATTGAGTGGCCCGACGTTCCGCTTCGGCCCGGATGCGGTCGAGTGCGCTGACCTAGATTTATACGAATTTGCCCGAATTTGTATGTAGCATCTTCGACGGATCGTGACATCAGAGGGCGTTCCCCTCCCCCAGGCGCACCCATAGGTGCGCGATCAACCGGGGGACGCTGACGAAGCCGTGGGCGTAGGTCATCCTCGTCCTTGACCCCAGGCACTTTGCCCCTCAGCTTCGCTTCGAGGCACTACGCCACCTCCGCCTCAGGGGCGGCGGTGTCTCGGACAGAGTTGAGGATCGTGATCAGGCGGTCGACGTCGGCGGACGGGAAAATCGAGTCCGGCCCTTGCGGGGCGATGTCGCTGAACGGCGAATCGTAGAGCCGCTCGGGCTCCATGACCCCGTTCTGGGTCAGATGGGCGACGATCAGGTTCACGAAGTTGATCTGGCTCGCGGTGAGCGTCCGGCTGGTCAGGAAGTCACCGAACGCCTCGGTGGCGGCTTCCCGGTCGAGGCCGACCAGCGAGCGGATGAACAGGCCGAGCCCGTGGGCCGAGCGGCGGGCCTCGTCGATGTCCTCGGTGCCGCCGCCGCTGGCCGCCAGCATCCGCTCCAGCTCATCGAGGTCGGCCGGGGAGAGCTGCTTGTTGCGGCGCAGCTTCTGCAACGCCAGGTGGTCCTCGTGGGCGCGCAGGTACACCCGGGCCTTGGCGCGGAACCGCTCGAAGTCCGTGCCAATCTTGATGGAGCAGCAACCACCCGAGCATCTGACTCGTCGACAGGCCCCGCCGTCAGGATCCGACCACGCCCGCACGCTGCAGGAACGGTGCCAGAGGCGACTCTGCGTTACGAAAAACCAGTCTCAGTGGCGGACGTGCCACCCGAGTGGCACGAAAAATGCCCCTCCGTCTATCGACGGAGGGGCATTTTCCCTGTTCAAGTGGTGCGCCCGAAGGGACTCGAACCCCTAACCTTCTGATCCGTAGTCAGATGCTCTATCCATTGAGCTACGGGCGCCTGGTGCTCGGCCAGTCTACACAACCGGCTTTCGCGCGGAGACTCCGGGATTCGAACCCGGGAGGGGCTTTAAGACCCCAACCGCATTAGCAGTGCGGCGCCATAGACCAGACTAGGCGAAGTCTCCCTGGTGACCCCGAGGTCACCGCGCCCGAGGATACAGGGCCGTACCCGCCCGGGGCAAAGCGACTATCGGAACCCGCCCCCATGACCGTGTCTTGGTCGTGTGCCAGATCACGCCCACGGCTACGCTCCATCGGTATGCAGGAGCAGCCGCCGAGCGATCCGCCCCGTCGCGAGCCCGCCCCCAAGGCCCGGCGGAGCCGCTCCCCACGACCGACGTTCAGCCCGCCGCCCGCACCGGACCCCGCTGCGGAGAGCGCGACGAGCGACACACCGACGCCCAGGCGCCCGCGCCGGGCGGCGCCCACAGTCGTCTTCCAGCCGCCGACGCCGGCCGCCGACGCACCGCCGGCACCGCGCCCGCGTCCGGCCGCCGATCCTTCACCTGCCGATCCGGGTACGCCCGGCGAGCAGGCCGCCCCGGAGGCTGCTGGCAGCGGCCCGGATGCGCCGCCGGCAGACCAGGCCACTCCAGGGACTTCGACGACTCCTTCGGGTACGACCGCCGCCGAACGGACCGCCGCCGGAGACGGTGAGGAGCCGGTCCACGAGCCCCAGCCGGAAGCCGCGACGCCCGCGTCGAGCGCCGGGGAGGGCGCGCTCGCCACCGACGAGAGACCTGTCACAGCGGAGCAGCATCAGGCCACCGAACGTCCGGCCGAGGAGGAGGCGCCGAAGCGGACGCGCCGCGCTCCCGCAGCCAAGAAGGCCGCCCCGGTCGCGAAGAAGGCGGCTCCGGCGGTCAGGAAGGCCGCTCGGAAGGCGTCGCCGCCGAAGCGCGAGACGAAGGCCGCTCGGGCAGAGGTCACTGCCACCACCACCGCAGCCGACGCGGAGCAGTCCGACGAGACGACGCGCCGGCCGGCAACGCCCGCGGCCGTCGTCGGACAGGCGGCTGGACGACCTGACTCCTCGCGTACGCCGGTGGAGGGCTGGCGGGCGGTCGGGCCGAAGCTGCGCGACCACCCCGGGTTCGCGCCGGAGCTGCTGGCCCTTGCGGCCGTGGAGGTGCTCGGGCCGCGGGCCTCGGCCTGGGTGGAGCAGGTCCGGCGGGCCTACCCGGAGGCGGACGCCGACGGGGTGGCCCGGCTGGCGACCCGGCGGTTCGTCCGGATGGCCGGTACGGGTGGGGCGCTGGCGGCGGGCGCCGGACTGTTCGCGCCGGTCGCGGAGCTGGCGACGGTGCTGTGGACGCAGGCGAACCTGGTGTTGCATCTGGCGGCGGCGTACGGCCGGGATCCGGCGCATCCGGATCGGGCGGCCGAGCTGCTGGTGCTGACGTCGGTGCACCCGGACGACGGCACCGCTCGGGCGGCGCTGGCGGCGGCCCGGGCGGCCGACGCTCCGGCGGACGGTCAGTGGGGGCGGGTGGCGCAGGCGGCCTGGCGGCTGGCCACGCCGGTGGCCGCGCAGGCGGGTGGATGGGTCGGGTTGCGGCTGGTCGCCCGGTTGCTGCCGGGTGCGGCGGCGCTGACGGCGGCGACCGGCGGCACGGCGGTGGCCGGGCGGGTGGCGGCGCGGGCGGTCGCCCGGTACCGGCCACCCCGCGCCTGACCGGCAGCGGCACCGAGCCCATCTCGCCTGATCGGCGGCGGGACGGCGAGGTGGCGACAGCCTAGAGCCAGTCGAACCAGGACTTCGGCAGCATCGCGTAGCCGACGAACGCGAAGATGTCGAGCAGCGTGTGCGCGACGATCAGCGGGGCGACCCGGCGGGTGCGCAGGTAGAACAGCCCGAAGATCACGCCCATCACGGCGTTGCCGACGAACGCGCCGAAGCCCTGGTAGAGGTGGTAGGAGCCGCGCAGCAGCGCGCTCGTGGCGAGCACCGCGCCGATCCGCCAGTTGAGCTGCCGCAGCCGGGTGATCAGGTAGCCGACCACGATCACCTCCTCCAGCACGGCGTTCTGCACGGCGGCGAGGATCAGCACCGGCACCGCCCACCACAGGTCCGGCAGCGCGGCCGGGACCAGCGTGGCGTTGAGGCCGAGCTGCGCCGCCGCCCAGAACAGCGCCAGCCCGGGCAGGCCGATGAGCGCGGTCAGGCCCGCGCCCCGGGCCAGGTCCGAGCCGGGCCGGCGGAAGTCGACGCCGAGCGTCCGTGCCGGGTCGCCGGGGTCGCGCGCCAGCAGGTGTACGGCGAGCAGCACCGGCAGCAGCGCGAAGACGATCCCGAGCAGCTGGTACGTGAGGTCGAGGTACGGCCGGGCCGACGCGGAGGTGTTCAGCGCGGCGGTCTGCTTGGACAGTCCCCCGGTCGCGGTCAGCTTGGCGATCAGCGACACCAGCGCGTACACGGCCGACTGGCCGAGGGACAGACCGAGCACGAGCAGCGTCTCGGTGCCAAGCATCCGGCGGGAGACCGGGCGGGCCAGCTCGTCAACCGTCACCGGACCATGAAAGCACTTCGGCGACCGGGCCGGACGGTCGCACAGTCTGTGCGACCGGCGTACACGCTCCGTGGACATTCTATGGCTGCCGATCCGCCGTACGGAGAAGGAGCGTGCCCCCGTGGAGAACTTCGCGCGGCTGCTGAAGGAGAGCTGGGCCCTGGTCGAGGAGGAGCGGGAGCGGCTCAGCGGTCATTTCTACGCCCGGCTGTTCCTCCTCGACCCGGAGCTGCGCAAGCTGTTCCCGGTGCAGATGAACGGGCAGGGGGACCGCATCCTGGAGGCCATCGTCACGGCCACCCAGACGGTGGGCGACCCGGAGAGCTTCGACGAGTACCTACGCGCGCTGGGCCGGGACCACCGCAAGTACCACGTGGCGGCCGGGCACTACGCGACGATGGGCGTCGCGCTGCTCGACGCGCTGCGCAGCACCGCCGGGGACGGCTGGAACCTGGAGTACGACCAGGCGTGGCGGGAGGCGTACGCGAGCATCAGCGCGCGGATGCTGGCCGGCTCGGCGGCCGACGAGAACCCGCCGTTCTGGCACGCGGAGGTCCTGACGCACGAGCGGTACGGCCCGGACACGGCGGTGCTGACCGTGCGTGCGCTCCAGGATCCGCTGCCCTGGCTGGCCGGCCAGTACGTGAGCGTGGAGGTGCCCCGCTACCACCCGCGGGTGTGGCGGACGTACTCGGTGGCGAACGCGCCGAACGAGGAGAACGTGCTGGAGTTCCACGTGCGTACGCCGCCGGGCGCGGCCGGTTGGGTGTCCGGCGCGCTGGTGCGCCGCACCAAGCCGGGCGACCTGCTGCGGGTGGCCGCGCCGATGGGCTCGATGACGCTGGACCCGGACTCCACCCGGGATGTGCTCTGCGTGGCCGGCGGGGTCGGCCTGGCGCCGATCAAGGCGCTGGTGGAGGAGCTGACCCGGGTCAACCGGACCCGCTGGGTGCACGTCTTCTACGGCGCCCGCCGCCCGGACGAGCTGTACGGGCTGCCCGGCCTGGAGGACCTGGTGGCGTCCCACCCGTGGTTGTCGGTGACGCCCTCGTGCAGCGAGGACCCGGGCTTCGGCGGCGAACTCGGTGAGGTCTCCGAGGTGGTCACCCGGTACGGCCCGTGGACCACGCACGACTGCTACGTCTCCGGCTCGGCGGGCATGGTCCGGGCCACCCTGCGGGCGCTCGCCGCCGACGACGTACCGCCCGACCACATCCGGTACGACACGTTCGGCAGCCTCTGATCTTTCCTCCCCCGAGCCGGGTCGCGTGCCCCCGCCCCCTGGGGCACGCGACCCGGCCCCCCGTTCTCAGTAGCGCCAGGGGTTTCCGGTCTCGCGGTACTCCTCCACCGGCACCAGCGGCACACCGGGCGCCATGCGGTCGACGTAGAGGCGCCCGTCCAGGTGGTCGATCTCGTGCGCGACCAGCCGCGCCATCGCGTACTCGAAAGACGTGATCACCCGGCTGCCGTCCCACAGAGCGTGTTCCACGTCGATCCGCAGCGGCCGGGGCACCAGGCCTCTGTGGTCGAAGAAGGAGAGACAGCCCTCGTACTGCTCGTCGGTCTCGGCGGCGGCGTCCACCACCCGGGGGTTGAGCAGCACCACCGGTTCGGCCGCGCGGTCGGCCGGGCGCACGAGCGCGGCGGACCAGCCGATGCCGAGCTGCGGGGCGGCCAGGCCGACGCCCTTGCTGAACGGGTGCAGCTCGTCCAGGCGGGCCAGCATCCCCGCGAGCCGATCGATCACCTGCCGGGCGTGCTGTTCGTCGGCCGGGAGGTCGAACTGGCGGGCCCGCTGCCGCAGCAGGTCGTCGCCGCGCTGCACGATGCCCACCGCCCGCATCCGGTCGCTGGCCCGCACCCGGGCACCGCCGGTCGGCGCGCTGTCCGGTTCGGCGTCCGGCTCGGGGCTGCGGAACCGCCACTGCATCCGGTATCGGGCGTTCAGCGGCGGGTCGTCGGTCCCCCAGTCGAAGATCACCCGGTCGCCGTCCACCGCCCGCTGGATCGGGGTACGCAACGGCCCCTCCTCCGCCGACAGCGAGGTCTCCGCGCCCCACACCTTGGGGTCGAGGTCCGCGGGCAGGTCGAGCCGCACCGCCAGGTGCCGGGTGGGCAGGCGTACGGCCCGCTGGAACCAGGGGCCCCACTTGTCCCGGCCGACGCGGTACGCGTACTCGATGGTGACCCGGTCGCCGGGATAGAGCGGGAACCGTCCCTCGTCGTTCTCGAACAGCACCCAGATCTCCTTGAACGCGTCCCGGTCGTGCTTGGCCCGCCAGTGCATCGGCTCGCGTCCGTTTCCGTCGTCCCGGTAGGCGGTGAGCTGAAGCTCGGCGAAGGTGAGCGGGTGTTCCCGGTGGTGCCGGTTGGAGCGGCCCGGGTCGTTCGGGTAGCGGTCTACGGCGACCCGGACCAGGTAGCGGGTCACCGGTTCGGTGCCCGCGTTGTACAGCTCCCGGCGGATCGCGCAGTGGTAGCCGTCCCCGGTGTGGGTGAGCGTGGCCACCTCCTGTTCCACCACCAGGCCGGTGCCCGGCGGCAGCCACTGGCCGGGGACCGGGTCACGGTGCGCCGCGCCGGCCCGGCCGTGCCGCAGTTCGTCGTACTCCCGGAAGCGTTGCCAGATCGCGCCGCCGGCCTCCAGGACGGCCTCGGCCCGGCGGGCGAAGTCCTCGGTGGGGCGGTGCCGTCGCCCTTCGACGTGGCTGACGTAGGACGGGTCGAAGCCCATGAGCGTCGCCAGCTGCTTCTTGGACAGCCCTCGGCCGGTACGGTGCTGGGCGAGTGCCGTCGCGAACGAGTCGGCGGCACGCTCGATCGGTGAGGTCGTCATCAGCTTCCTCGTACGCGGGAAGACCATTTTCACGTTCAGTGGCCGAACGTGTACGGAAACTGCCTCGTATTCGACACTCACCTTGACTTTTCAGCGACGTACGTCGATCATTACGTCGTCTGCCGCCGGGCTCCGGCGGCGTTTTTCGTCTCCCGGGCCGGGTAGTCCCCCGGCCGGAGCGGAGTGACCGGGACCTCCCCGCGACGCCCGGGACGTCACTTCCCCTCCCGCCCAGGGAGTGGTTAGGCTAGCCTTAGCTTTGGTCGACGGCCCGCGCCGACCGGCACGGCGAGCGGACAGGGGACGGCCAGGTGACTGCGGTGATGCCGGGGCGCGACGCCGCCACCCCGCTCGCCCCGGTGACAGCGACCCTGCGCGCCATGTTCGGCACCGACGACCTGCCCGGGCTCGCGCCCGGCCTGCTGGTCCACGACGAGCTGGACCGCTGGTCCCCGGCCACCCGGCTGATCGACGGCACGCTGCTGTCCGAGTTCCTGACCGCCGCCGGCCGCCGCTGGGGTGGCACCCCGCACGCCTGTGCCGCGCTGGCCTGGAAGTCCTACAGCTACTGGACCGCGCTGCCCGCCGTGCTCGGCTGGGCGTCCGCCCGCCGGGTGCCGCTGCTCGACGCGGCCGACGTGCTCGTGCACTTCGAGGACCACCACCAGCTCCTCACACTGGGGCTGCGCGCCTCGACGCCGGTGGCGGTGCTGCCCGGCGACCCGCTGGCGCTGGCCGGCGCCCCGGGCGTACTGGTGGTCCCGGACGAGGCGGCGCTGCTCGGCGCGCTGCGCGCCTCACTGCTCGACGCCCACTTCGCCCCGCTGATCGCCGCCATCCAGGGCGAGGTCCGGATCGGCACCCGTACGCTGCTCGGCTCGGTGGCCTCCGGCATCGCGCACGGCATCCTGCGCGCGTCGGACGCGCTGCCGGGCTCGTCCACGGCGACCGTCGGCACGCTGCTCGACGCGCTCGACCTGAGCGACCTGATCGAGCTGGTGCCGGGCCCGGCCGGCGAGCCGACGGTGCAGCGACGCACCTGCTGCCTGGCGTTCACCCTGCCCCGGCCCAAGGTGTGCCAGGGCTGCTGCGTCCGCCAGGCCTGACCGCTCAGCCGACCAGCGGCCGGACGTCCCACAACCACACCCCGCCGGTACGCCTCGGCGTGATCCCGCTCAGCTCCGTCATCGCCCGGCGCAGCGCCTCTGCCTGCGGCAGCCGGGGGTCGAGGATCACCGCCCCGGCCCGCCAGTGGCGCAGGTCGTCCACGGCGGCCACCCGGTCCTGCGGCGTGATCGGCGGCACCCCGTCGGTACGCCGTACCGTCTCGAAGAACGTGCTGGTGGGACGCGGCGGCGCGGTGAAGAGGGCGATCCGGTCCCCGCCGGGGCGGGTGTCCGGATAGAGGAAGTAGCCGCGCGCCAGCGGCATGTCCAGCCGGGTCTCGGCGGACCAGCGCAACGGGACCGCGTACGTGGTGTCGGGCAGCGGCAGCGTGACGATGCTCCGCCCGTCGGCGACGTACGGGCGCCAGGCGCCGGAGGTGACGAACGCCGGGGTCGGTTCGAGGCGCTTGGCGGGCAGCGGGGTCGGCAGGATCGGCACGAGCGCCATGGCGAGCACGGTGACGGTGGCGAACCGGATCTGGCCGCGCGCGTCCGGGTGCCGCACGGCGAGCCGCCGGGCCCGGTCGGCGCCGAGCGCGAGCAGCACGCCGATGATCGGGGTGAGCGCCAGCGACCAGCGGGTGGGCACCACCGAGTGCAGGACCGGCAGGTTCTCCAGCGCGGCCCAGGGGCCGGGGATGCCGGTGTCCCGCCCGTCGTAGCGGATCTCCCGGCCGAGCGAGAAGAGGGCGAACACGAGCCCGAGCGCGGCGAGCCCGAGCACCACCGCGTTGCGGCGCAGCCACCAGACCAGCGCGAGCACCAGGATCACCAGTGGCCACCCGAAGAACGCGTTCTCCTCGGTGGCGTTCTTGACGAGCGGTTCGCTGCCCCGGGCGTCGCCCGCCACCGACTCCCGGGACCAGGCCACGTACGCGGCGAGGTCGGTGGAGTAGCCCCGGATCAGCGTGGAGAGCCCGCTGTACGAGCCGGGGCCGAAGAACTGGACCCAGAGCGGGTACGCGAGCAGCGCCCCGGCGACCACTGCGGCCACCGCGAGCCCGGCGGCGAACGGGCGGGCCGCCGACCGCAGCTCGGGCCGGCCGAGCGCCAGCGCGAGCACCACCACGCCGAGTCCGATGGCGGTCATCAGCAGGATCTCCAGGTTGAGGAACGCCTGCCAGACCACCACCAGGGCGAGAAGTAGGCCGTTGCGCAGCCACCGGCCGGGCTCGGCCAGCCGCAGCGTCCGCCAGATGATCAGCGGCACCACGAACTGGCTGACGATGTTGGGGTGCGAGTTGGCGTGCGAGACCATGGCCGGCGCGAACGCGCAGAAGGCCGCGCCGAGCCAGGCCGGGCCACGGGCCCCGACCACCACGCGGGAGAGCAGGAAATACCAGGCCACTCCGGTCGCGGCGAGCCCGAGTGTGAGGAAAATCAGGAATGACCAGCGCGGCCCGGCCCAGAGGGTTATCGGGGTGAGCGGTATGGATACGGATAATACGGACGTATTAGCCATCAGATTGACGACGTCCGGCACATTCATCCGGTCGGAGGTGAACGGATAGGCGAAATCAGTGACGACTCGCGCACCGTGCGCCATCATCCATTCGAATTGCGCCTGATCTGTCCGATTATCTCGAATGCCATTGCGGGGATCCACCCACAGGCGAGCCGTCACCCAGAGCGCGAGCAGCACGAAGCTGAGCACGGCCAGCGCGTCGATCCGCCTGCCCCGCCCCGATTTCGCCGAGTCCACGTCCGAATCCGGAGTAGTCATGACATTTCAGAGCGTAGTCACGGAATGGCGGTCAGGTGCGAGGTTCCGCAGACTCACGTAGTATGTGCCGGGTTCGCCGACCCGCCGATCCGACGCCCCTCCGGACCACAATTCGGCCCATCTGCGTCCCCCGATTTCCCCAACAGGCATCCAGATGGTTGACTCTGACGGTCCAGGCGCGGGTCAGTCATATCGTGAGGAATCGACGCATGGCAGAAATCACTGGGGATCAGCGCGTCCAGTCCGAGGTGCTCGAAGGCCTGGCGACAGCTGTCAACCACCGGCAGTGGTTCGTCGAGCTGGCGGTGCCCTACCTCGGTGACAACCCGATCGAGATCGGCAGCGGACTGGGCGACTACGCCTCCGCCTGGGCCGCACACGCGCCCCGGATCACCGCCACCGAGGCCGACCCCGACCGGCTGATCCAGCTCAAGGAGCGGCTGTCCGACCAGCCCCGCGTCGAGGTCCGCGAGATGCTGCTCCCGCACCACGAGCGCGGCGACTACAGCGCGGCCGTGTCCTACAACGTGCTGGAGCACATCGACGACCACGTCGGCGCGCTGCGCAGCATGCGGGAGCTGGTCCGCCCCGGCGGTGCGGTCGTCATCATCGTGCCGGCTTTCCAGTTCGCCATGAGCCCCGCCGACATCGCCACCGGCCACGTCCGCCGCTACACGAAGAAGACGCTCGCCGCGGCGATGACCGAGGCGGGCCTCACCGTCGAGCGGATCCACTACGCCAACGCGCTCGGACTGATCGGCTACTTCATGGCCACCAAGGTCTTCCGGCTGATGCCGAAGGAGGGCCCGATGGTCAAGGTGTACGACACCCTCGTCCTGCCGGTCACCAAGGCCGCCGAGCAGATCGTCCGGCCGCCCTTCGGCCAGTCCGTCTTCGCCGTAGCCCGCGTGTAAGGAAGGGCCCCTTGTTAACAGACGTCTGTTAACAAGGGGCCCTTCCTTACACCTCACTCCTTGATCTGGTACGTGGGGCGGATGACCGCCCGGGCCAGGGTGTGGAACGCCAGGTTGAAGCCGACGAACGCCGGGCTCGCCCCGGCGGGGATGTCGAGGCGGTCCACGTCCACCGCGTGCACCGCGAACACGTACCGGTGCGGGCGGTCCCCGGCGGGCGGCGCCGCGCCCCCGTAGCCGGTGTCGCCGTAGTCGTTGCGGACGCTGAACGCGCCGCCCAGATCGGCCTCGTCGACCCCGCTGGGAAGCTCGGTGACGGACGCCGGCACGTTCACCAGCACCCAGTGCCAGAAACCGCTGCCGGTCGGGGCGTCCGGGTCGAAGCAGGTGACCACGAAGCTCTTGGTCTCGGCCGGGAAGCCCGACCAGGACAGCTGCGGTGAGACGTTCTCGCCGCCGGTGCTGCCGTGCGCGTACCGCGCGTCCATCGGCTCGCCGTTGTGCACGTCGTCACTGGTCAGGTCGAACGACGGCACCGTCGGCAGCAGCTCGTACGGGTCCGGGGCGATCGGTCGTTCCAGGGTCATCGAAACGGTCCTTCCGGGTACGCGAATGTCCTGCGCCCCTTCATACCCCGTTGTCCGCCCCGCCGTGCTGCCGGCGCACCATCTCGTTGATCCAGACCGGCGCGTACGGCGACGTGCAACCAGGCGGCGTCGGATAGTCCCTCAGCACACCGAGCCGCTCCCCGATCCCGATCGCGCGCTCCCGGTACGCCGGGTGCTCGATCCCGATCTGCGCCAGGCAGTGGTTCATCGCCCACTGGAGGCGCTCCGGCGCGCCCGCCATCTCCGCCTCGATCACATCGAGCAGACCGGCCAGGTCCAGCCCGTCCGGAGTCCGCGCCACCCGCTCGGTGGTCAGCGCCCAGCCGGCGCTCGCCGCCACCGGATCCGGATCGGCCGACCAGGCCAGGCGCAGCGGCTCGGCGTGCGGGCTCTTCTTCACCACGTAGTTCACCAGCCAGTCGTGCACCTTCGGCGTCCGCGCCTCGCGCAGCATGGCGTCCAGCTCGTCCCGCCCGTACGCCTTCGGCCGGCAGATCAGCAGCGCCAGCAGCCGCGCCGCGCTGTCCCCGGTCGCCCACAGCTCGCGGGCCAGGTCCTGCTGGGTCTTCAGCCGCTTCGCGATCACCCGCAGCTTGCCCAGGTTGACCCCGTGGTCGTCGCCGTGCCGCTCGTTGACCGCGCGGATCTTCGGGTCGTCGAGCTCGGCCAGCTCGGCTGTCACCTCGGCCACCGTCGTCGTCTCCGCCACCAGGGCCTCCCGCCGTGTCCGTGTCCCGCAGCCTACGGCCGCACCCGGCGCTCCCGCTGTTCCGGCGCCCCGCCGTCCCTTCCCTTCGCCGCCCCGCCGCCGTCGCCCACATCCCGGCACCGCACATCCGTCGCGCTGGTCGCGACGCCGGGCTGACCGAGGGGCTACGCGACGTCGGACAGGCGGCAGAGCTCTCAGCGGGCCCTATCCCTGACGCGCTCAGGGCGCGGTGGTGGTTCCTGCCATCGACGTTTGCCCGGTACCCGGGTTTGCCTATACGTACCGCTTCGCGGGTCCGGCACGTGTACCCGTCTGTCGTCTCCTACTCTGACGCCTTCGGAGGGCATCGGGGAGGCATGGGTGACGGATGTCGATTGGTCGCGAATGGGGTACGGGTCGTGGTCGGACCTTGCCGTGGTGCGGGAACGGCTCGCGGCCGGCGCTGACCCGAACACCCTCGTAGGCGGGCGCGGGCGGCCATTGCACCACGCGGCGCAGATGGGCTCGTCCGAGGTGGTGACGGAACTGGCCCGGGTCGTGGACGACGTGGACGCCGTGGACGACGGACGCACCGCGCTCTGGCTCGCCGTACATGCTGGCAAGCCCGCCAACGCCCGCGCGCTCGTGGCCGCCGGCGCGGATCCGGAGCTGCCAATGATGGCCGGCTGGTCACCGGCGCGGCTGAGCCTGGCCGGGGCGACGCCTGCTCTGTTCGACACGAGCGTGACGCTGACGGAGGCGGAGGCCGCCACGGTCGCAGAGGCGCGCAGGCTCATCGACGCGCTGGCCGATATCGACAGCGAAGGTATGAGCCTGTGCTGCGTGGCCGGGATCGACGCTACCGAGGCGGTGCGGCGTCTGGACGCCACGGTGATCGAGGATCAGATCGTCGTCGAGGACATGTGGGACGCTGACGAGGACGAGTCGATCCGGATACTCGGGGTCACAGACGTGCCGGGCGGCTTCGTCGTCAGCCAGCCCTGGGCGTACGGCGCATCAATGCCGTTGGTCGCGCTGCTGCTGTCGGCTGACACGGTGTGTTACGGCATGTACGTCAACCCCAAGAGCGGCAACCAGGGCGCGGCCGTGCACGATGGTGTCATCACCGGCTGGGGCCTGAACCCGGGCGGCGGCTGGTCTGAGGCGAACGCCTCCACGGCCGAAGTTCTGCGCGATTTCCTGTACCGGGGCCACGCCATCGAGTACTGCTGCGCCTACGCCGCGGTGCGCCCTGCCGACGCCCGCCCATTCACCGAGCCGGACCGGTGGGTGCGGCTGCCCGCCCGCGACTGGTGGGCAGTTTCGGTGAACTAACGGGACGAAGTGAGACTGACTCGCCATTCACGGAAGCGCCCCCCGGCCAGCATTCGCGCTGGTCAGGGGGAGTTTGGCTGTCCAGGTGGGCGGAGGGTGTGGGATTCGAACCCACGAAGACATCGCTGCCTTACCGGTTTTCAAGACCAGCGCCATCGGCCACTAGGCGAACCCTCCCGGCACGCCCCCGAGGGGTGCGCGACCGGAACCAGTCTGCCACGAACCCCGTACCGGGCAAGCCGCCGTCCCACCTCCCCTGCGAGAATGGGTGCGTGTGGCAGAGCCCGGCAGTAGTGCTGATCAGCGGAATCATGGCGGCCGGCAAGTCCACAGTGGCCGAGTCGCTGGCCCGGCGGCTGCCCCGCGCGGTGCACCTGCGCGGCGACGTGTTCCGCAGCATGATCGTCAGCGGGCGGGCCGACATGACAGCCGAGCCCACCGACGAGGCGCTGCGGCAGCTCCGGCTCCGTTACGACCTGGCCGCCTCGGCCGCCGACCGGTACGCGGCGGCGGGCTTCACAGTCGTACTCCAGGACGTGGTGCTCGGCGCGGAGCTGCCGGCCATGATCGGCCGCATCCGGCACCGCCCGCTCGCCGTGGTGATGCTCGCGCCCCGGCCCGAGGTGGTCGCCGCCCGCGAGCGGGACCGGCCGAAGAACGGGTACGGCGACTGGCCGGTGGCGGACCTGGACGCCGGGTTCCGGGCCGACACGCCCCGGCTCGGGCTGTGGCTGGACACCTCCGAGCAGACCCCGGAGGAGACGGTGACGGAGATCCTCGCCCGCGCGTGGACCGACGGGCAGATCGGGTAAGACTGAGGCATGCGCGCGATCACGATCACGGAACCCGGCGGACCCGAGGCGCTCGTCTGGACCCAGGTGCCGGATCCGGAGCCCAGCCCCGGTGAGGTGATCGTCGAGGTGCGCGCGAGCGCGGTGAACCGGGCCGACCTGTTGCAGCGGCAGGGGCACTACCCGCCTCCGGCGGGCGCGTCCGCGTACCCCGGTCTGGAGTGTTCGGGGACGGTGCGCGCGCTCGGTCCCGGCGTGACCGGCTGGTCGGTGGGCCAGGAGGTCTGCGCGCTGCTCGCCGGCGGCGGGTACGCCGAACAGGTGGCGGTGCCCGCCGGGCAGTTGCTGCCGGTGCCGGCCGGGGTGGACCTGGTCGACGCGGCGGCGCTGCCGGAGGTGGCCAGCACGGTCTGGTCGAACGTGGTGGACCTGGCCCGGCTGGCCGAGGGGGACACGCTGCTGGTGCACGGCGGCGGCAGCGGGATCGGCACGTTCGCGATCCAGCTCGGCGTGGCGCTCGGCGCGACGGTGGTGACGACCGCCCGTTCGGCGAAGCACGAGCGGCTGCGCGAGCTGGGCGCCGCACACACCGTCGACTACCGCGAGCAGGACTTCGTCGACGAGGTACGCCGGGTCACCGGCGGCCGGGGCGCGGACGTGATCCTCGACATCATGGGCGCGTCCTACCTGCCCCGGAACGTGGCGGCGCTGGCAACCGGCGGGCGGCTCGTGGTGATCGGCATGCAGGGCGGGCGCAAGGGCGAACTCGACCTGGGGATGCTGCTGGCGAAGCGCGCGGCGGTGCACGCGACGGCGCTGCGGTCCCGCCCGGTCGAGGAGAAGGCGGCGATCGTCCGGGGCGTACGCGAGCAGGTGTGGCCCCTGGTGGAGGCGGGCCGGGTCCGGCCGGTGGTGCACGCCCGGGTGGACATGGCCGACGCCGCCGCCGCGCACCGCCTGGTGGAGACGAACGACCACCTGGGCAAGGTGCTGCTGGTCCGGTGAGGGTCAGCCCTGGCCGGGGCGCGGGAGCATGAGGCGCGGGCCGGGGCCCTCGGCGGCGAGCGAGTCCTCCGGGTTGTAGAGCGTGCAGCGCTGCAACGACAGGCAGCCGCAGCCGATGCAGCCGTCCAGGTCGTCGCGGAGCTTGCCGAGCAGCCGGATCCGCTCGTCCAGCCGGTCCCGCCAGGCGCGGGACAGCGCGGCCCAGTCGTCCGGTGTGGGGGTGCGCCCCGACGGCAGCGAGTCCAGCGCGGCCCGGATCTCCTCCAGCGACACACCCACCTGCTGGGAGATCCGGACGAAGGCGACCCGGCGCAGCTCGGTGCGGGCGTAGCGGCGCTGGTTGCCGCCGGTGCGGGCGGCGTGGATCAGGCCGAGCCGCTCGTAGTAGCGCAGCGCCGAGGGGGCGACGCCACTGCGGTCGGCGAGCTGCCCGATGGTCAGTGTTGCTTCGTGCATCACACGGCCTTGAGTTGAAGTTCGCTTCAAGTCGGAGGCTATCGGTATGACGACCACCACCGCCACCGACCTGGGCGCGCTCCTGGACCGGGTACGCGCCGGACGCGAGTTCGGCGCCAACGTGTACTCCACGCTCGACGTGCTCCAGGTGCTCTACGACCGGGTGCTCCGGATCACCCCGGCCACAGTGGCCGACCCGGACCGGGACCGCTTCCTGCTCTCCAAGGGCCACGCGGTCGCCGGGTACTACGCGCTGCTCGCCGCCCGTGGCTTCGTACCGCCCGAGTGGCTGGACGACCAGGGCGGCCCGGCGAGCCGCCTCGGCGACCACCCCGACCGCACGCTCGTGCCGGGCGTCGAGATCGGTTCCGGTTCGCTGGGCCACGGCCTCGGGCTGGGCGTGGGCACCGCGCTCGGGCTGCGGGCCCAGGGCCGCACCGAACCCCGGGTGTACGTGCTGCTCGGCGACGCCGAACTCGACGAGGGCTCCAACCACGAGGCGATCGCGTACGCGGGCGCGGCCGGGCTGGGCAACCTGACCGCGATCGTGCTGGACAACCGCTCGGCCACGTACGGCTGGCCGGGCGGCGCGGCGAGCCGGTTCACGGTCAACGGGTGGAGCGCCGCCACTGTCGACGGGCGCGACCACGACGCCCTGCACACCGCCCTCACCGGGCACGACGAGCACCGGCCGCACGTCGTCGTCGCGGTCGTCACGGACGGGGAGTGACAATGACCAGCACCATGCGGGACGCGTTCGTGACAAGCACCGAGGAGGTTCTCGCCGATCCGCGTACGACAGTCGTGCTCGCCGACATCTCCGCCGCCGCGTTCGAGCCGGCCGCCGCCCGGTACCCGGACCGGGTGGTAAACGTCGGCATCCGGGAACAGCTGATGATCGGGGTGGCCGGTGGGCTGGCGCTGACCGGGCAGCGGCCGATCGTGCACAGTTACGCCCCGTTCCTGGTCGAGCGGGCGTACGAGCAGATCAAGCTGGATCTCGACCACCAGGACGTCGGCGCGGTGCTCGTCGGCATCGGCGGCTCGTACGACCGGGCGGCGGCGGGACGCACCCACCTCGGGCCGGCGGACGTGGCGCTGCTCGACACGCTCGACGGCTGGACGGTGCACGTGCCGGGGCACCCGGACGAGGTCCGGCCGCTGCTGCGCGACGTGGTGTGCGGGCAGGACTCGGCGTACCTGCGGCTGTCCGTCCGGACCAACGCGCGGGCGTACCCGCAGGCGGGTGACCTGCGTGTGGTGCGGGACGCCGGGCCGGGCGCGCCGCTGCTGGTGGCGGTCGGTCCGGTGCTGGACGCGGCGGTGGCCGCCGTCACCGACCAGCCGGTCACAGTGGCCTACACGCACCGGCCGCGCCCGTTCGACACCGCCGGGCTGCGGGCACTCGCCGGCACCGAGGTGATCCTGGTCGAGCCGTACCTGGCCGGCACCTCGACGCGGGTGGTGTCCGAGGCGCTGGCCGACCGGCCGCACCGGCTGCTCGCGCTCGGGGTGGGCCGCGGGGACCTGCGCCGCTACGGCAGCGCCGAGGACCACGAACGCTGGCACGGCCTGGACGCCGCAGGGCTGCGCCGCTCGGTCGACGCCTTCCTCACCTGAGCGTCCCGGACACGGCGGAACCCCGCGACCTCGGCTCGTGCCGGGCTCGCGGGGTTCCGTCGTTCAGGCTCAGTGCGCGGCGGCGGGACCGGCCGGGCGGCGGCGGGCGCGCTCGCGGGCCAGGATCCAGATCGCCTCGACGCCGTCCTTCCAGGTGATCTTCTTGCCCTCCTCGCGGCCCCGCGCGCGGTAGCTGATCGGCACCTCGTAGGGGCGGATCCGGCGGCGCAGCAGCTTGCCGGTGACCTCGGCCTCCATGCCGAAACCACGGGAGCGGACCTGGAGCGAGCGGTACAGCTCCAGCGGCATCAGCTTGAAGCAGGTCTCCAGGTCGCCGATGTAGGAGTTGTAGAGGACGTTCGCGGCGAGCGTGACGCCCTTGTTGCCCATCACGTACCAGAAGCTGTACGAGCTGTGGCTGCCGAAGGTCCGATTGCCGTAGACGACTGTCGCCCGGCCGTCGAGCACCGGCTCCAGCAGGCGCGGAATGTCCTGCGGGTCGTACTCCAGGTCGGCGTCGAGGATGACCATGTACTTGCCCTCGGCGCTGTCGACAGCCGTCTTGATGGCCGCGCCCTTACCGGCGTTGCGCTGGTGGGTGATCACCCGCAGGCGGGCGTCGTCGACCCGGCCGAGGATCTCGCCGGTGCCGTCCCGGCTGCCGTCGTCCACGACGACAAGCTCGATCTCGCAGGGGTAGTCGACGGCCAATGCCTGCTTGAGGGCATCCGCGATGCGTTCTTCCTCGTTGTAGACCGGCATGAGGATCGAGAGCTTCACGGAATCTCCACGGAGGCGATGGCAGGTCGGGGCATAGCGTAGCCTGGCACATTGCTCAGGTCACGACAGGCCAGGCACTCTATTCCTGGCGAAGTGGCACCACCACGAGCCGGGCCACGCTCCTGTCGCCGTCCTTCGCGCCGGCCACCCCGACCGTCGTACCTATCTTGATGTCGGTCGATCGGATCGTGGTCCGCCGCTCGACCACCCGCAGCTTCTCGCCGAACGTCCACGTCACCGTGAACCCGTCGGTGGACTTGACGGTCATCGACCTGCCGTCGATCGCTGTCACCTCGCCGCGCTGGACCGCCACCGTCTTCGTACCGCCGTCCCTGGTCCGCACCACCGCCTCGCCGTGCAGCGTGCCGCGCCGCAGCAGCACCCGGGCCCGGTGGCGCTTGTGCCCCTCCTTCGCCCGCTCGCCCTTGCCGTCCGGCCCGGCCTGGGGCGTACCGGAGGGCGCCGGCGCGGCGACCGGATCCACGTCCAGTTCGTCGGCGTCGACGCCGAGCGCGGCGAGCGCCTGGCCGTCCGCACCCAGGGCGGCGCTCACCTCGACCCCGTCGTCCGGCGCTGCGCCGGACCGGGTCGCGCCGCACCCGGCGAGCGCGAGCGACGCGGCGGCGAGCAGTGCGGTGGCGCCGGTGACGATTCGCTGACGTCTCATCTGTGGTCCTCTCCTCACGGTGGTGGACCGAGCGTCCCGCACCGACGCGAGAGGACGGTCAAGCCGATGTTCGAGCCCGGTAAGGATCCGCGGGCACCCGGACCGTGAACGCGGCCCCGCCCTCCGGGGCGTGCCCGGCGGCGATGTCCCCGCCGAGCCGCCGGACCAGCCCGGCGGCGAGCGCCAGGCCGAGCCCGCTGCCCACCTTGCGCACCCCCCGGTACCGCTCGTGCAACGCACCGCGCTCGAACGCCACCATCAGGTCGTCGTCGGTGAAGCCGGGTCCGCCGTCCCGGACCTCCAGCACCCCGCCGCCCGCCGGGCCGGCCGCCCGCACCGCGAGCACCACCGGCGCCCCCGGGGGTACGACCCGCAGCGCGTTCTCCAGCAGCCCGTCCACCACCTGCCGGATCCGGCCCGGATCGGTGTACGCCGGCACCGGCTCACCCGGTGTCTCCAGCCGGAACGGCACCCCGAGCGCGGCGCACCGGCCGGACCAGGTGCGCTCCGCGTCGGCGGCGACCCGGCTCAGGTCGACAGGGACCGGTTCCAGCGGGAAGTCGACCGCTTCCAGCCGGGCCAGCGCCAGCAGGTCGCGGACCAGCCGGTCCAGGTGCTCGGCCTCGGCGAGCACGGTACGGCCGGTCGCCGGCACCGCGTCCGCCTCGATCACCCCGTCGGCCAGCGCCTCGGCGTAGCCGCGGATGGCGGTGAGCGGCGTACGCAACTCGTGCGAGACGGAGAGCAGGAACTCGCGCTGCCGTCCCTCACTCGTGGCGAGCGCGGCGGCCAGGCCGTTCAGCGCGTACGCCAGGTCCGCCACCTCGTCGGGCGGCTCGACCGGTACCCGGACCGCCCGGTCCCCGGCACGCAGCCGGGCGGCGGCCGTGGCGGCGGTACGGATCGGCCGGGCCAGCCGGCGGGCCAGCAGCGCCCCGGCGGCCGCCCCGGCGGCGAGCCCGGCGAGCAGCGGCAGCCAGAGCCCGCGCAGCACCTGCCGCCACGGTCCGGTGCTCCGGGCCCGGGTCAGCACCACCCCGTCCCGGCCGGGCAGCGCCCGCGCCTCGACCAGCCGGCGTTCCCCGTCGACCAGCCGCCGGCCGGAGACGTTCTCGCCGCCCGCCACCCGGGTCACGAGCGCTCTGGGCAGGCCCGGCCGGTCGGCCCGGCCGTCGCGGATCACGTACACCTCGATCCGCTGCTGGCGCAGTTGCCGCACGAGCCGGTCCCCCGCGCCGTCGCGCCGGCCGGCCGGCCGCACCCGGAGCACGTCGGCGGCGAGCCGCGCCTGGGCGGCGAGCGCCTCCTGGTCCCGGCGCTCCGCGCCGCGTACCGCCAGGGGCACCGCGACGAGCGCGGTGACGAGCACCGACACCAGCGCCACCGCGCAGGTGGCGAGCACGGCGCGGGCGGTGAGCGTCCGCCCGGGGCGGCGCCGCGTCGGCTCGTTCGGTTGTTCAGGCATCGGCGGCGTACCCGACGCCCCGATGGGTGCGGATCACGCTCGCCGCGCCGAGTTTGGCCCGTACCTGCGCCACGTGCACGTCGACGGTCCGGGTGCCGCCGTGTGCCGCATACCCCCACACGCCGGCCAGCAGTTCCTCCCGGGTGAACACCCGGCCGGGGCGGGCCATCAGGTGGGCCAGCAGGTCGAACTCGGTGGAGGTGAGCTGCACCGGCGTACCGGCGGCGGTCACCGTCCGGCGGCCCGGATCGAGCGTGACGGCACCGAGCGTGCGGGGCTGACCGGCGGGCGTGCCGGCGGTGCGGCGCAGCACCGCCCGGAGCCGGGCGAGCAGTTCACGGGGGCTGAACGGCTTTGTGACGTAGTCGTCGGCGCCCAGTTCCAGGCCGACGACACGGTCCACCTCGTCGTCGCGGGCGGTGAGGAAGATGACCGGTGTCCAGTCGCCGTCCGCGCGCAGCCTGCGGCAGATCTCGGTGCCGGCCAGGCCGGGCAGCGCGATGTCGAGCACGCAGGCCACCGGGCGCAGGCGCCGCGCGGCGGCCAGCCCGGCCTCGCCGTCACGTTCCAGGTGTACGCCGAACCCGTCCCGGGTCAGGTAGAGCCGGACCAGGTCGGCGATGGCCGGCTCGTCCTCCACCACGAGGACGAGCCCGGGCGGGGCGGCGATGGTCACCGGCCCATGATGACCGACCGGTGGCCGCCCGGCCGGTCACCGAATGTTCGGATCCGGTAAGGACGTCAGCGGGCCGGTGCCGGACGCAGCACCGAGGGCCGGGTGCCCGCCGGCTGGTCGCCGATGGTCGCCACCACCCGCTCGGCCGGGGTACGCAGGCGGGTCCGGAAGGCGTGGTTGAGCAGGGCGTCGAGCTGCCACACCTGCTTCGGGTGGTGGGTACGCAGGACGAAGCGCTCGCGTACCCCGTCGATCGCGGTGGCCGACAGCTCCACGCGGTGCGCGCGGGCATCCGGGCTCCACGTCACGTTGCTCAGCTCGCGCAGTTCGGTGTTGAGGTGCAGGCGCAGCCGGTGCAGCACCCGGGTCTGCCGGGTGACCACCAGGCGGCGGTGGGTGAGCAGCATCAGGTAGTCGCCGCCGACCGGGTCGTCCGGGCGGCTGCATCGGGTGACCAGGATGGTCGCGTCGCCGGAACCGACGCACCGGCGGAACACCGGCATGTGCCGGGTGACGGTCTGGGTCGCCAGGCCGGTGTCGGCGGCGGCCGGAAGGAACGTTCGCGAGAACACGTCCATGTGAGGTGCAACGAGCCGATGACCTGGGGTGATATGGGTCACGGCCGATTTCTGGAACTTCCACACCTGCAAGTCGCACCAGCGGTGCGACTCCGCCGCCGGTCGGATCAGAGCAGCTCGACGATCGTGGCGTTGGCCATGCCACCGCCCTCGCACATGGTCTGGAGGCCGTAGCGGATGCCGTTGTCCCGCATGTGCTGGAGCATCGTGGTCATGATCCGGGCACCGGACCCGCCGAGCGGGTGACCGAGCGCGATCGCACCACCCCGGGGGTTGAGCCGCTCCGGGTCCGCCTCGGTCTCGGCCAGCCAGGCCAGCGGCACCGGGGCGAACGCCTCGTTCACCTCGTACACCCCGATCTCCTCGATGCCCAGCCCCGCGCGGCGCAGCGCCTTCGCGGTGGCCGGGATCGGCGCGGTGAGCATGGTGACCGGGTCGTCGGCGGCGACCACGGCGGTGTGCACCCGGGCCAGCGGGCGCAGGCCGTGCCGGCTGGCCCACTCGGCCGTGGTGACCGCGAGCGCGGCGGCGCCGTCGGAGATCTGCGACGCGGACCCGGCGGTGACCACGCCGTCGGCGCGGAACGGGGTGGGCAGCTCGCCCAGCTTCGCCAGCGAGGTGTCGCGGCGGATGCCCTCGTCGGCGGAGAACTTGCCGCCGTCGGCGAGCGCCACCGGCGCCAGCTCGGCCTCGAACGCGCCCGCGTCCTGCGCGGCTGCCGCCTTCTCGTGGCTGGCCAGCGCGAACTCGTCGAGTTGGGTACGGGACAGACGCCACCGCTGGGCGATCAGCTCGGCCCCGACGCCCTGGTTGAACGGCAGTGGCGAGTCCTCGGCGACGCCCTCGACACCGCGGTAGCGCTCCAGGATCGCCGGGCTGAACGGCATGCCACCGGCGACGCTGGAACCCATCGGCACCCGGGTCATCGACTCGACGCCACCCGCGACGACCAGGTCGGCCTGGCCGGAGAGGACCGTCGCGGCGGCGAAGTGCAGCGCCTGCTGGCTCGACCCGCACTGGCGGTCGAGCGTGGTGCCGGGGACCGACTCCGGCCAGCCGGCCGCGAGCACGGCGTTGCGGGCCACGTTCCAGGACTGCTCGCCGACCTGCGACACGCAGCCCCACACCACGTCGTCGACCTGGCCGGGATCGATGCCGGTGCGCTCGGCGAGGGCGCGCAGCACGTGCGCCGAGAGGTCGACCGGGTGCACTCCGGCGAGGCTGCCCTTGCGCCGCCCGACCGGGGTCCGTACCGCGCCGACGATGACCGCGTCACTCATGTCTACTCCCCGGTAACCTCGCTTGCCCCGATAGTACGTGCTGACCCGACCGCCGTCCTCCCCCGGCGTGCGGCCGGGACGGCTGGCATGCTGGGCGGATGGATCCACAGTCACCGCCGGCCCGGCAGTGGCGGGTGCCGCGCGAGGTGCCGGTGCTCAAGGCGCTCGGCGCGCTCGGGCTCGTCGCTCTGGGGCTGGTCTTCGCCGGCGGTGACCCGGTCCGTCCGGGGCTGGCCGGGCTGGCCGCCGCCGGTCTGCTCGGCTGGGCGCTGCGCGACGTGGTCGCTCCGGTCCGCCTCGCCGTCGACCCGGACGGGCTCACCGTGCTGCAGGGGTTCGCGGGGCGACGCCGGCTGCCGTGGGACGCGGTGGAGACGATCCGGCTGGACCGGCGCAGCCGGCGTGGGATCACCGCCGAGACGCTGGAGATCGACGCCGGGGAGTCGCTGCACCTGTTCGGCCGCCGCGACCTGGACGCGCCGCTGGACGAGGTGGCGGCGGCGCTGACCGAGGCCCGCCCGACGGCGGGCTGACGCTCAGCCGAGCAGCGCGGCGGTGCGGACGAGGGTCAGGCCGATCAGCGCGACCAGCACGATCGCGCAGCCCGCCACCTGGAAGACGGTCCGCCGCGACCGTGGCGCGTACGCGAGGACCAGCGCCACCAGCGCGCCGGCCACCAGCCCGCCGAGGTGCCCGGCTACCGAGATGCTCGGCACGGTGAACGTGAAGATCAGGTTGATCACCAGGATCGGCACGATCGCCGAGGTGTCCCGGCCGAGCCGCCGCATGATCACGAAGATGGCGGCGAACAGGCCGAACACGGCCGTCGAGGCACCGGCCGTGAACCGGTTCGGCTCGGTGAAGACGTAGGCCGCGACGTTGCCGCCCAGCCCGGCGAGCAGATAGAGCGCCAGGAAGCGCAGCGGCCCGAGCACCGCCTCAAGCGTCCGGCCGAGCACCCAGAGCGCCCACATGTTCAGCAGCAGGTGCAGCACGCCGTAGTGCAGGAACATGGCGGTGACCAGCCGGTACCACTCACCGTCGGCCACCCCGCCGACGTGCCCGTCGGGGAAGCGCGCCAGGCCGAGCACCGCCCCCCACTCGGTGAGCGGGGTCCCGCTGCCCATCAGGCCGCCCAGACCGCCGCCGGCCACCGCGGTCCCGCTGCGGGCCGAGAGGATGGACAGCAGCATCGTCAGCACGTTCAGCGCGATCAGCGCCTTCGTGACGTTGCCCTGGCGGCCGGCGGCACCGCCACCGAAGGCGGTACGCGCCGGCCGCACGCTGCGGCGTCCCTCGGCGACGCACTCCGGGCACTGGTGGCCGACGGAGGCGTCCCGCATGCACTCGGTGCAGATGGGCCGGTCGCACCGGCTGCACCGGATGTACGTCTCCCGACCGGGGTGCCGGTAGCAGACCGGAGTGGTCGGCACCGGGCCCCCGGTGGCGTCGCCTGGCTGGCCGGAGCGCTCAGTCATGCGAGCAAAGGTACAGGTGTGCCGCTCAGGACTGCTTGCGCTCGATCTCGACCCGCTCGATCACCACGTCCTGGACCGGCCGGTCGCTCGGGCCGGTCGGGGTGTTGGCGATCGAGTCGACCACCTTCGCGGACTGCTCGTCGGCCACCTGGCCGAAGATGGTGTGCCGGTTGTTCAGGTGTGGCGTGGGCGACACCGTGATGAAGAACTGCGAGCCGTTGGTGCCCGGCCCGGCGTTCGCCATGGCCAGCAGGTACGGCCGGTCGAAGCGCAGCTCGGGGTGGAACTCGTCGGCGAACTTGTAGCCCGGACCACCGCGACCGGTGCCGGTCGGGTCGCCCATCTGAATCATGAAACCGCTGATCACACGGTGCGAGACGGTGCCGTCGTAGTACGGACCGCTGCCCGGCTGGCCGGTGCGCGGATCGGTGTACTCCCGGGTGCCCTCGGCCAGCTCCACGAAGTTGCGGACGGTCTTCGGCGCGTGGTTCGGGAAGAGCTCCAGCCGGATCGGGCCGGCGTTGGTGTGCAAGGTGGCGTAGACAGCCTCGGCCACGGGTACTCCTCACTCGTAGTTCAGTTCCTTGCGGATCCTCCCATGTGCCCGATCTGGCCATGCGGAGGCATTCGAAGGTGGAGGATGACGAAGGAACAACTCCCAGGAGGTGGGACCGTGTTTGGAATCGGGCGGCGAAAGACCCAGGGCCAGCTCGCCAAGGTCGAGTTGAACCAGGGCATCGGTCACCTGCGGCAGGCCGCGACGCACGCGGCGAAGGGTGCCGGCGCCACTGTCGGCCCGCGGGTCCAGGCAGCCCGGGTCGCCGTCGCGCCGACCGCGGTCATGGTCCGGGACCGGGCGTCCAGCGGCTTCGCGTCGACCGCCGCGGCGCTCGCCCCGGTGATGCTGGCCGTGCGCAACGCCCGGGTCGAGGCCGCCGGCAAGGCGTCGAGCGGCCGCAAGGTGATGGCCGCGAAGCAGGCCTCGGTGACGAAGAAGGCGAAGAACATGAAGGCCGGAAAGAAGAAGCAGCGCAGGTCGCGGGGCATGACCGCGGGCCTGCTGGTGGCCGGCACCGTCGCCGGTCTGGCCGGCGCGATGGCCATGCGCCGCCGCCGCGAGCAGCAGGAGTGGGCCGAGTACGACCCGACCGGCACGCTCGACACGACCGGCACGCTCGGCGCGAGCGGGCGGGACAAGCTGGAGCCGATGCGGGAGGACGTGGACACGATCGTGGTGGAGACCCCGGACGCGAGCGCGAAGGTGACGCAGGCCGGCCCGACCGGTGCCGGTTCCTCGGCGGTGGCCAAGGGCAGCAGCGCGTCGACCGCCACCTCCGGCAGCCAGCCGGTGATCCACCCCAACGACCAGGTCCCCTCCGTCGCCGAGGGTGCCCGGGACGTCACCGGCCGTCCGGCCGACGACATCACCAAGGCCGTGCAGGCCGGCAAGAACGCCGCGAAGGCCGGCGGTCGCCGCTGACCTCGTACCGTCGGATCAGCGCCGGCACGCGGGACACCCCGCGTGGCCGGCGCTTCCGCGTGTACGGCGGCCGGGCCGGCGCGGAGTGACGATGGCTACAGCCAGCCGTTGCGGCGGAACAGGCGGTAGAGCGTGAAGGACGCCGCGAGCATCAGCGCCCAGACGCCCGGATAGCCGTACGTCCACTTCAGCTCGGGCATGTTGTCGAAGTTCATGCCGTAGATGCCGGCGATCGCCGTCCACACCGCACCGATCGCGGCCCAGGCGGCGATCTTGCGCATGTCGTTGTTCTGGTCGACTGTGACCTGGGCAAGCCGGGCCTGGAGGATCGAGTTGAGCAGGTCGTCGTAGGAGTTCACCTGCTCGACGGTGCGGCTGAGGTGGTCCTGCACGTCCCGGAAGTAGCGCCGCACCTCCTGCGGCACCGCGCGGTTGACCTGCGAGGTCAGCGTCATCAGCGGGCGCTGCAACGGCACCACCGCCCGCTTGAACTCGACCAGTTCCCGCTTCATCTGGTAGATCCGCTGGATCCGGCCGCTGCTCTGCCGGTCGAAGACGTCGGCCTCCAGCACGTCGAGGTCGTCCTCCAGCCGGTCGGCCACCTCCAGGTAGAGGTCCACCACCCGGTCGGTGATCGCGTACGCGACCGCCCACGGGCCGTGCCCCAGCAGATCCCGCTTCGCCTCCAGGTCGGCGCGGACCGGAGCCAGCCGGCAGGCGTCACCGTGCCGCACGCTGATCACGAAGTGCGGCCCGATGAAGAGCATCACCTGACCGGTCTCCACCACCTCGGAGTTCTCGGTCAGCTCCGCGTGCTCGCAGTAGCGGGCGGTACGCAGCGCCAGGAAGGCGATCTCACCGAAGTGTTCCAGCTTCGGGCGCTGCTGGGCCTTGACCGCGTCCTCCACCGCGAGTTCGTGCAGGCCGAAGGTGGCGGCGATCTCGGTCATCTCGACGAGGTCCGGTTCGTGCAGGCCGAGCCAGACGAAGCCGTCCCGCTCCTGCCGGGCGGCGGCCAGGGCGTCGGCGTACTGAGGGCGGCCGGGGCGGCGCTCGCCGTCGACGTACAGCCCGCAGTCGACGATCCCGCTGCGCTCCGGGCCGGCCGGCTCGGTCGTACGCGGGGAGCCGTCCGCGTTGAGGATGCGGGACATCGCGCGCACCGGGGCCGACCAGGCGCGGGGGCGTAACGGCCGGCTGCTCTCGGCGCCGGCGGTTCGGTCGCGTGCCACCCGGTCCGTCATCTCTCGCCCCCTTTCCCTGAAGCTGCGGCTTGCAGGTTACGCCGACCGGCGGGAAGCGCAGCGCGGGCGCGGGAAGGGCCGGTTGCGACCGGCCTCACGCGGCGGCGCCGGGCGGGCCGGGCCGCGTCAGGGGGGGTGAGGGGCGACACGGCCCACCCGGCACCCCTTGGGGGCGGGAGTGATGCTGGGCGTGCCGCCGGGCCCGGCCGGGTCGTGCCGGCGCACGGACCGGTCACCGGCAAAAGGTGAGCGGCACTCGCAGCATTGTGGGGGTGCCGGCCGGTCCGGCGGGAGAGCCGAACCGGCCAGCGGGGCCCTTTTGTCAGAAACCCGACAGAAATCAGCCGCGCACGGCGGCCATCGCCTCGGCGAGACGCCGCACACCCTCGTCGATCCGGTCGGCGGTCACCGCCGAGTACGCCAGCCGCAGCGCGTGCCGGCCGCCGTCGATCATGAAGTCGCTGCCCTTCACCACCGCCACCCCGCGCTCGGCGGCGGCCGGCGCGAGCCGGTCGACGTCGACGTCCTCCGGCAGCTCGACCCAGAGGAAGTAGCCGCCGTCCGGCTCCACGAACCGGGCCTCCGGGATGTGCCGGCGCAGCGACTCGGCCAGCACCGCCGACCGCTCGCCGAGCGCCGAACGGACCGTCCGGATCGACTCCTCGATGGCGCCGGAGACGCAGAACTGGTGCACGATCGCCTGGGCCACCATGCCGGGCGAGATGTAGAGGTTGGTGGCCCGCTTGGCGATCGCCGCGATCAGCTCGGCCGGGCCCACCAGGTAGCCGACCCGCACGCCCGGGCAGACCGTCTTGGTGAAGCTGGAGGCGTGCACCACCACGCCGCGGGTGTCCATCGACAGCATCGAGGGCAGCGGCTCGCCCCGGAAGCGGATGTCCGCGTACGGGTCGTCCTCGAAGATCGTGAAGTCGTACTCGGCGGCGAGATCCAGCAGCTCACGACGCTTCTCCAGGGAGAGGGTCACGCCGGCCGGGTTCTGGTAGTTGGGGATCACGTGCGCCAGCCGCGGGCGTACCCCGGACTCCAGCAGCTTGCGCAGCTCGGCGGTGTCCAGGCCGTCCGGCTGGATCGTCACGCCGTGCACCTCGCCGCCCATCTGCTTGAGGTTGAGCAGCGTGCGGTCGTACGTCGGGCGCTCGACCACCACCGCGTCACCCCGGCGCACCAAGTGGTCGAAGAGGAACGCGTCGGCCTGCAACGAGCCGTTCGTGATCAGCACCTGGTCGGCCTCGACACCGTGCTTCTCGGCGATCCACTTCCGCAACGGCGGGTAGCCGACGGAGGTGCCGTACGCGGTGACCCCGGCGGGGTCGGCGTCGAAGGCGCGGACGGCGGCGGCCTTGAGCCCTTCGACATCGACGATGTCCAGCGAAGGCGCGCCACGGGCGAACGAGATCAGCTGCTCGGCGGTCATGCGCAGAGCCTAGGGCCTGGCTCGGCGGGTCCGACCGCGATACACGCGAAGTTCAACATGCGGGCGGCCGGCCGGGTCACCGGTGCGTCCGGAGGATCCGAGAACAGCTCGCACCTGTCTACGATCCGACGGACGCTGGCGCCGGTCCGACCGGACGCCGAAGGATGACGGGTCACGGCAGACCCGGGAGAACAAGGGATGGGGCTCGTGACCGAGGACGAGGCGGGACGGCTCGACGACCAGCGGTTCGCGCAGTGGCTGGCGGCCGAGGCCGGTACGGCGCTCACCGCGCTGCGGGACCGGCAGGGCTTCGCCGACCCGAAGGCGCTCAAGGACGCCGGCGACCGCGCGTCGCACGAGGTGATGACGGCGGCGCTGGCCAGGCTTCGGCCGGACGACGCGGTGCTCTCCGAGGAGGAGGCCGACGCGCGCCGCGCGTGGGCCGACGGCGAGCGCGCGCCCCGGCACGAGGCGGACCGGGTCTGGATCATCGACCCGCTGGACGGCACGCGCGAGTTCTCCGAGGCCGGACGCGACGACTGGGCGGTGCACGTGGCGCTCTGGCAGCGCTCCGCCGCGCCCGACGGCGCGCTGATCGCCGGTGCGGTCGGCATGCCGGCCCGGACCACAGGGGACGGAACGCAGCTCGTGCTCGGCACCGACTGCCCGCAGCCGAAGCCGTCCGACGGCCCGATCCGGATCGCGGTGAGCCGCAGCCGCCCGCCGGCGTTCGTCGGCGAGCTGGTCGAGATGCTCGGCGCCACCGCCGTCCCTATGGGCTCGGCCGGTGTGAAGGTCTGCGCGGTGGTGACCGGCGAGGTCGACGCGTACGTCCACGCGGGCGGTCAGTACGAGTGGGACAGTGCCGCCCCGGTCGCCGTGGCGCTCGGTGCGGGCATGCACGCGTCCCGGATCGACGGCTCGCCGCTGCGCTACAACCGCGCCGATCCGCGCCTGCCCGATCTGCTGGTCTGCCGGCCCGAACTGGCCGACCAGTTGCTCGACGCGATCGCCCGGACCGGGGTCGAGATGCCCGCTTCGACCGTCACCGGCAGGCAGGGTGAAGCGTTCGGCTGAGTGTCACGGTACATACGGCCGGGTGGATGAGGGTTATCGTCGGGCAGGGACGCATGACGATCTGAGCCCTCGACACGGGCCGCCGACAGCCAGGGAGGGTCATGCCGGTCGACCGAGAGCCGCACAATGCCTTCGGGCAGCCGACCGGCCTGTGGCCGGGTCAGGACATTCCGCGCCAGGGAGGCGGTCCTTCGCTTCCCTGGCCGGAAGCCGAGAGCACGCCGCCGCCGGCCCGTTCCGACGGTGACCTGCCCTGGCCCGAGCGGGACCGGCCCGACGCCGGTCACCCGGACGGGCCGGTACACGACACGACGAGCTGGGAGCCCGTGCCCGCCACGGCGAACGGCTGGGCGCCGCAGCGTGACGCGCACGACGACGCCTGGCCGGCGCAGGCCGGCCACGTCGGCTGGGCGCCGCACGACGAGCCCGGCCGGGCTGGCGAGGCGGGCTGGGCCGCGGGCACCGCGGCGACCGCCACCCTGACCGGGCCGCCCCCGGTGGACGTTCCGCACGGACCGGCCGCCGGTGGGCCGGGCCAGCCGCCCGCACCACCGCTCGTCCCGGCACCGCCGCCGTCGTCCGGCGGCTCCCGGCGGCGCTGGCGCGTCGCCCTGGCGGCGGCCCTGGCGCTGGCCGTGGCCGGCAGTGGGGTCGCGGTGGCCGCGCTGCGGCCCGACGCCGCGAACCCGCAGGCCGGCGAGGCACCGGGCGCGGTCGGGCCGGCGACCTCGATGGGCCCGGGCAAGCCCGGGACACCCGGCGCCTCTCCCGGCGCCGACCAGGGTCTCGGCGGCAAGCCCTCGGCACGTCCGTCGGCCTCCGCGAACGCCGGGCCGGGCTTCACCGGTACGCGACTGACGCTCCCGGGCGCCTCGATCGGTGTGCAGAACGGGGAGACCTTCGGCCAGGCGCTGGCCCGTTCCGACCGGACCTTCGGCAAGCTGCGGATGGCCCGGATCTTCTTCCCCGGCCTGCCACCGGCCTGGTCCGGCAGCCGCGCCGACGTGGTGGACCGAACCGTCGTGGTGTCCTTCAAGGCGTCGCCGCAGGAGGTGAACACCGGCAAGTTCGACTCCCGCCTGGCCTCCTGGTTCGCCTCGATCCCGCGTGAGCACAACGTCTACTGGTCGTACTTCCACGAGCCGGAGGACGACGTCGAGCGCGGCGCGTTCACCACGGCGGCGTACCGGACGGCGTGGAAGCGGATCGCCGGCCTGGCCGACCGGACGGGCAACCCCAAGCTGATCAACACGCTGATCCTGATGTGCTGGACGCTCGACTCGAAGTCCGGGCGCAGCTTCGACGCGTTCTACCCGGGTGGCGACGTGATCGAGGCGCTCGGCTGGGACTGCTACAACTGGGGCAAGAAGTGGAAGCGGTACGCCTCGCCCCAGGAGATCTACGGCCCGATGATCAGCAAGTCGAAGGCGCTGGGCAAGCCGTGGGGCGTCGCCGAGACCGGCAGCGACCTGGTGCCCGGTGACGCGGGCACCGGCCGGGCGGCCTGGATCCGGTCGATGACGAACTTCCTCAACGGCCAGCGGCCGGAGTTCGTGGCGTACTACAACCAGACAGTCAGTCAGGGTGACTTCCGGCTGCTCGACCAGCCGAGCATCCAGGCGTGGAAGTCCTTCTGCACGGCCTGATCACAGCGGAACGACGACGGGCGGGCGACCGAGGTCGCCCGCCCGTCTCGCGTACGGCTCAGATGCCCCGGCCGCGCTTGTGCAGCGTGCGCAGCACCCGGTCGGCCTGCACCGCCCGGCTAGCCACGGCCAGCGCCAGGTAGGCGCGCGGCTCCTTCGGGTTGCGGGCCAGCGTGCGCCGGGCCCAGCGGACCGCGTCCCGCCGGTTGCCCATGGCGGCCTGCGCGAACGCGATCTGACCGGCCACCCGCGCCTCGCCGTGCGGCACCGTGGCGAACTCCGGGTAGCGGCGCAGCAGCCACTGCAACGCGGTCGAGATGGTCTCCCAGCGCTGCGCGAAGTAGGACCGCTTGTGCCAGCGGACCAGCACGTACGGGCTCTCCACGTTCACCAGCGGGGCGTACCGGGCGGCGCGGAGCAGGAACTCGTAGTCCTCCGCGTAGCTGCCCGGGATCTGCTCGTCGACCAGGCCGATCGCGTCGAGCAACGCGGCCCGGCGGATCAGGAACGTGGACGGGTGCAGCTCGGTGAGCCGGTCGCGCAGCAGCGCCTCCAGCGAGATCCGGGCCCGGTCCAGCGAACGGTCCACCGTACGGTCGTCGTAGCTGACCCGGATGCCGCAGCTCACCAGCGCGCCGTCCGGGTGCGCGTCGAGCGCGCCGAACTGGGCGGCCAGCTTGCCGGGCAGCCACTCGTCGTCGTCGTCGCAGAACGCCACCCAGTCGCCGACGGCCGCCTCGATGCCGGTGTTACGCGCACCGGCCAGCCCGGCGGTACGGGTGTTCGTGATCACCCGGACCCGCCGGTCACCCCGGTCGGTCTCCAGCGACCGGTCCGGCTCGGACTGGTCGTAGACCACGATCGCCTCGATCAGGCCCGGGTGCGCCTGGCTGAGGATCGCGTCGAGCGCCGCACGCAGCAACTCCGGACGGTCCCGCGTCGGTACGACGACCGAGATGCTCGGCCCACTCATGCTCTCTCCACGGACTCGTCGGATCCCCGCTGGCCCAGATAGCCGTAGCGGACCCGCAGGGGAAGCGTGGCCAGGCTGACCACGGCACGGCTGCGGCGCGGCAGGCGGTCCCGCCACGCCTCGTCCCGCCGCACGGTCAGCGGTCCGCCGCTGAACCGCAGCGGGTTGCCGGCGACGCTGTGCGCGCGGAACGGCGCGGCGGGCTCGGGCGCCGCGCCGGTCCCGTCGGCCCCGGACAGGATGCGCAGCGCCGCCGGGTCGTCCGGCAGGCCGGCGAAGTCCCGTACCCGGCGTACGGTGCCGGCCGGGTCGGCGGTGAAGTCCTCGTACCGCAGCCGCAGCACCTTCGCCCGGGAGGCGAGCAGGTGGAACGCGGCGTTCTGCGCGGTCCACAGCTTGCTCACCTCGAACGGCGAGAAGGTCGGCATGAAGTCCTCGCCGTCGACCACCTCGGGGCGGCGCACCTGCTTGCCCCACGAGTAAGCCACCGCCCGGCTGTCCCGGACCAGGTGCAGCACCCGCAGGTCGAGCCCTTCGGCCCAGCGCAGCGCGAAGGCGAGCGAGGCGTGCTTGCTGGAGTCGACCACCACCCGCGCGCCGGTCGCCGACAGCGCGGCCCGGTAGATCCGGGTGTACAGGTCGGCGTATCGGCGCACGTCGGCCAGCTGGTCCGGCGGGAGCGCGTCCTTCGCGAGCCGGGGGATGTGCCGGGTCCGGTCGACCCGGTCCTTGAGGGCCAGCACGTCGTCCCGGTCGACGGCGGCCCAGCCGCCGAACGCCTGGTCGCCGACCTGCCGCCAGAACGGGCAGGCGGTGAACCGCTCACCGCAACCGCACCGCTCGTCCGCGCCGAGCGCCCGTTCCCACAGGTGCACGACCTCACCGACGGCGCACACGTCGGCACTCTGCGCCAGCAGCAGCTCCAGCAGCGTGGAGCCGCTGCGGCCGAGACCGCCGACGAAGAGGACCCGCGGCGGCGCCGGATCCGGGGCGCTCATCCGCGACGTCCGACGGCTCGCTGCCGTACCCGGCGGGCCACCAGCTCGTCGATCACGGCGCCGACCCGGGCGACCGCCTCGGCGCGCGGGTCCGGGCGGTTCGGGTCGGCGGCCAGCACGAAGCGGCTCGGGTCGGCCAGCCCCTCGTCCAGCGCGGCGACCAGCTCGGCCTCGGACTCGCACAGCCGCACCATGCCCGCCGCGCCCAGCCGGCGGGAGAACAGCTGCTGGTGGTTGTCGACGTGCTCGTCGTGCGTCGGGTCGCGGGGCACCACGATCGGCAGGTGGCCGTTGCGCCGGGCCTCGGTGATGGTGGCCGGGCCACCGTGGCTGACCACGAGCGTCGACTCCGCCATCGCCCGCTGGAGTTCCTCGTGGCCGAGGAACGGGGTGGCCTCGGGCAGGGCCGGGGTGCGGCTGTGGCCGTACTGGAGGACCAGCCGGACCTCCGGCCGGTTCGCGTGCCAGCGCTCCAGCCAGCCCACCAGCCGGTCGAAGCGGTGCACGTCGGTGCCGACAACGACGAGCACGTACGGCGTCGCGGAGCGCCGGTCCCGCTGCCGGGGGATCACAGGAGGTTCCCCACGACAGTCGCCTCCGGGTACATCCGGCGCTGCTCGTCCCACTGCACGAGCATCGCGGAGAGGAAGGGGCGGCAGAGCCGGGCGGTGAGGGTCGCGCTGTCGATCCGGTCGTACACCTCGATGTAGACCGTGGGGATCCGGCGCATCCGGGCCGCCACCACGAACGGCAGGGCGACCCCGGCGCCGGTGGTGACCACCGCGTCGACCTGACGCCGGCGAATCACCTTCAACGCGAGGAACGCGTTGCGTACCAGGTTCTTGACGTTGCGTGTGGTGGGGTGATGCGCCCAGACCACGTCCTCACCGGCGAGCAGCGAGCGGGCGTCGGGGGTGTCGAACGTTACCCACGCGCGGCGCCGATCCCGGTACCACGGTTCCAGGGCCAGGAGCTGGGCCAGGTGCCCGCCACTGGAACCCACCAGCAGGACCTGCCCCGAGTCCTCGGTTGACCCGCTCACCACAGACTTCCTCCCGTACGCGGACGACCGCGTCCGGAATTTTGTGAATGCCCCTCGGACGCGTCCTGACAACCTACTGGCGCGGCCATGGGCAACTGAAGGGGCCATTGGACGGATACTGACGCGCCGGTCGGCTCACTCCTCGATTCCCGTCACTGGGACATGCACCGATTGGCCACTGTCCAGGTCAGCCCGGTTCGCCCGGGACGCCGGGCCGGGCCACCGGGAGAAAGTGAGATGTGTCAGGATTCCGTCACCGCTCCGCACGAGAGCCGTCGGTGACGCCGGCTGTCCGGGGGCAGGTCGGGCCCGACACCGGGAAACCCGCCGAATGGTCAGCGCCGATCGACCATTTCTACGCGGGCTGCCCACACCCGGGCAGGCTTACCGGAACGTGAGCAGACTTTCCCTCGCCGTTCGGATCGGGGACACTCAAGGCCACGGTCAGGTCCAGCTGCGCCGTGGACTGCCCGGCTCGGTCGAAAGGGAGCGACAGACTCTGATGCCCTCACCCCATTTGGCCGAGAGCGACGCTGACGGTCTTGCCCTGATGGCCTACCTGGGCTGGCTGCGCCGCCGCTGGTGGATCCTGCTGCTCGCCGCGGCCCTCGGTCTTGGTGGTGGGCTGGCGCTGAGCCAGATCCAGGAAGCGCGCTACACCTCGACCACCTCGCTGCTGGTGCGCCCGCTCGGCTCGGGCGCGGAGAGCAACCCCAACGCCAAGGTCAACCTCGACACCGAGGCCCAGGTGGTCCGCTCGCTCGTGGTGGCCGAGCGGGCCAAGACGCTGATGAAGGTCGACACCGGCGCGGATCAGCTGGTCAAGTCGGTCACCGTCAAGGTGCCGCCGAACAGCCAGATCCTCCAGGTGGTGTACGAGACGAACAGCCCCGAGGGCGCCCAGTCGGGCTCGCACGCGTTCGCGCAGGCGTATCTGGACCTGCGCAAGGCCACCGCGCAGAAGACGCTGGAGAACGAGACGAACGCGCTCAAGCAGCAGATCGCCGCGTTGAACAAGGAGCTCAGCGCCGTCGCCGGGCGGATCGCGGCGGCGCCGTCCAACTCGCCGGAGCGGGAGCGGGCCGAGGCCGAGCGGAGCGTCCTGACCAACCAGATCACCGGCCTGAACAACCGGCTCAGCCCGCTGGTCTCGGCCGGCTCCGACCCGGGCGAGATCATCTCTGACGCCCGGCTGCCCGATTCGCCCAGCTCGCCGAACCGCACGCTCAACCTCGCCAGCGGCATGGGCGCGGGTCTGCTGCTCGGCATCGTGCTGGCACTGGTGCTGGACCGGCTGGACACCCGGATCCGGCGTGGCCGCGACATCTCCGACCGGGTCGGCCTGCCGCTGCTCGTCGAGCTGCCGTCGCGGACGCCTTCGCTGGCCGTCCTGCCGCCCACGCACCGGGTCTCCCGCGAGCTGGGCCGGCTGCGCAACGTGCTGCTGTCCGCCGTGCCCGAGCCGGCGCAGGGCGGACGCGGCCGCCAACTGCTGCTCTGCGACGCCTCGGCCGGCACGGCCGCCGGGTTCGTCGCCGCCAACCTCGCCGCCGCGTACGCGCGCACCGGCCAGCAGGTCGCGCTGATCACCACCAAGCCCGACTCGACGGTGGCCGCCATCACCGGCGTGGCCGAGGGGCGGCACAACCTGGCCTCGGTGCTCCGCCGCGACGTCCCCCCGCTCAAGGCGCTGGCGCCGGTGCCGGGGCTGGGCCAGCTCCGCGTGCTGGTGCCGGGCGACCTGGACGCGGAGGTCGAGCTGCCGGTCGCCGGTCTGCTGGAGATCCTGCACGAGCTGTCGGCGCGCTTCGACCACGTGATCATCGAGACCGCGCAGCCCACGTACGCGGTGGAGGCCCAGGCCCTGGGCCGGTACGTCGACGCGGTGATCATGGTGGCCGAGGCGGGTAAGACCCGGAGCGGCGAGATCACCGCCGCCCTGCAGCAGTTCGAGCAGGTGAACGCGCCGGTGATCGGCGCCGTGCTGGCCCCGCGCCTGCCCGCCCCGGCGGGCGACGCCGCCCGGCCGGCGCCCTCGGGCGGGTCGAGCGCGCCGGCGACCCCGGCGGCACCGGCGAACCGGCCCAAGCCCCGGCCGAGCCCCGGCCCGTCCGCCGAGTCGACGATGGTCCTGCCGCGCATGCAGTCCTCCCGCCCCGCCCCGGCGAAGCCGGCTCCCGGCAAGGCCGCCCCGCCGCCGCCTGCCCCACCCGCCCAGGGCAGCCAGGGCCGGCCGGGTAAGCCGGCCCCGCTGAACGGCACCGGCGGCACGTACCGCTCCCGGGGCGACGGCGACGGTCGCAGCTACGCCCTCGACTCCGGCGAGGACCTGGGGTGAACCGCCGGCAGATGCTCCGCGCAGCCCTCGCCCCGGCCGTCGTCCTCGGCGTCGGCACGGGATGCAGCGAGCCCGAGCCCAAGCCGGGCAAGATCCAGGTGGTGGACCCGGGCGACGTCACCGCCTCGCCGTCGGCGGCCAGCGCCTCGCCGAGCCTGCCCACCGGCCCGCTGACCGGTAAGCCGGTGAGCACCCCGGCCGCGGCGGCCCGCCAGGCGGTCGCGGTGCCGCTGCGGGTGAGCCCCGCCACCACCCCGGCCGGCCTGGAGGCCGCCGACCTGGTGTACGCCGAGTTCGCCGAGTCCGACACGCTGCACCTGACCGCCGTGTTCCACTCCAGGGACGCCGCCAAGATCGGCCCGGTCACCGAGATCCGGCCGGTCGACATCCGCTCGCTGTCCGTGCTGCGCCCGTTCGTCGGCTACGACGGCGGCCCCACCGGCTTCCTCACCCAGTTCGAGAACTCCGACCTCGACGGCGTCACACCCGACGACGACAGCAAGGTCTTCTCCGGCGACTACACGTCGACGGCGGCGCTGCTGAAGGCCGCCCCGAAGGGCGGCCAGCCGCCCACCCCGCCGATCGACCACGCCGGTGAGGGCGACGCGCTCGCCGTCCGCGACGTCGCGCCGGCCACCGAGCTGACCGTCACCGTCGCCGGTGGCCCGCCGATGGTCTGGCGGTACGACCAGGCGAAGTCCGTCTGGGCCGGCAAGGTCGGCAAGGTCACCGTGACCGCCGCCTCCGTCATCGTGCTGACGATGGAATACCGCACGCTCGACGTACGCAAGCCATCCCCGCGCTCGCTGCCCTCGGCGAACGTCTTCGGTGAGGGCGCCGTGCTCGCCGTGTCCGGGCCGAACAGCGCGAAGGGCCGGTGGCGCAAGCCTGGCCTGGGCATGGTCTGCACGTTCGCCGACACCGGCGGCGACCTCCTGCGTCCGCAGCCCGGCAACGCGTGGGTGATCTACGCGCCGACCACCGCCAAGGTTTCCGTGAAATGAGCACCGCCACCCCGCCCCGCACCGCGCGCGGGACGGTCCCGGTCGGGGCGGTCTCGCCGCCCGGCGGGAACCGCCTCCGGTCGGTGACGGTACGGCCGGAGAGCTGGTCGTGGCGGCTGCCGACGGCATGGCCGCTGATCTCGCTCTTCCTGCTGTACCCGCTGTGGTGGGTGCTCGGCGTGTCGAGCTTCGTCTTCGTCATCTTCGCCGTGCCGATGGTGGTGCAGATGCGCCGGCGCGGCCCGGTCCGGGTGCCGCCCGGCTTCGGGATCTGGATGGTCCTGCTGCTCTGGGTGTTCCTGTCCGTGCTCACGCTCGACCTCACCGCGCCGAACACGCTGCCCCCGGGCGGCAGCGGCAAGTACATCGGCTGGGGCATCCGGCTCGCCAACTACATCGCGATGACAGTGACCATGCTCTACGTCTACAACCTGCGGGAACGGGAGCTGTCCCAGCGCCGGATGGTCCGGCTGTTCGGGTTCATGGGCGTGGTCGTGGTGCTCGGCGGCTGGATCGGCTCGCTCTTCCCGAACCTCACGTTCGTCGCGCCGCTGCGCTTCGTCCTGCCCCAGTCGATCGCCGGCCACCCGTACGTCTCCTCGCTGATGGAGATCAAGTTCGCGCAGGTCCAGCAGGTGATCGAGGGGGAGGCCAGTTCACCCCGCCCGTCCGCGCCGTTCACCTACACGAACTCGTGGGGCGAGAACACCGCGATCCTGCTGATCTGGCTGATCGTCGGCTGGGTCGTGCTGGGCAAGCCGCTGCGCCGCACCGCCGGGGTGGCCATCGCCCTGGCGGCGATCTTCCCGATCGTCTACTCGCTGAACCGCGGCCTGTGGATCGGTCTGGGTATCGCCGCCGCCTACGTCGCGCTGCGGCTCGCGCTGCGCGGCCGGATGGTGGTGCTCGGTGGGCTCGCCCTCGCGGTCGGGCTGATCGGGGTGCTGATCGTCGCCACACCACTCGGCCGCACCTTCGACGAGCGCCTCCAGAACGGGCACAGCGACGACATCCGCACCACGCTGTCCCAGGGTGCGGTCGCCGCGGCGAACCACTCGCCGATCCTCGGGTACGGCGGCAACCGGGCACTGATCGGCAGCAACCGGTCCATCGCGATCGGCAAGTCCGAGGACTGCAAGCAGTGCGGCAACCGGGAGCTGGGCAGCAACGGCCAGCTCTGGGCGCTGCTCGTCGGGCAGGGCTGGGTCGGCGCGATCTGCTACAACGCCTTCTTCGTCTACGCGATCTGGCGCTACCGACGCGACCACAGCGCGATCGGGATCGCCGGCACGCTCGTCCTCATCCTCATGCTGTTCTTCCAGTTCACCTACGGGGTGATGGAAGCGACGCTCGCCTACGCCCTGATCACTGTCGCCCTGCTGGCCCGTAACGACCGGATACGCCGGTCGCTCGCACCGGCGGCACCGCAGGGCACGATCGCCGGGCTACGGGCCCGACTGGAAAAGACCGGTGACCGCTGATGGTGTTCCGCGTACCCCCGGACGGCGACGGCCGCGCCGCGTACCTCGGTGACCTGGCCGGGCTGATCTGGCCCGCGCCGGCCGAGCCCAGCCTGCGGCGCGGCGGCGCCGGCTGGGTGGTGGTGCCCTCGGCGGCCCGCCCCCGGCTGCTGGTGCCGACCGGCTCGGGCCGGGCTGCGGCGAGCGCGGTCCGGCACTCCACCGAGGCGGTCGGCCGCAAGGCCAAGCTGGTCCGGCAGGGGCTGGCCACCGCGTTCCGGCTCGGGCTGGGCCCGCTCGTGTTCCGCGACCGGCTGGTGGTCGACGGCGGCGGGCTGGACGCCTACCTGACCGAGGTGCTCGGCGAGCCGGCGCTGGTGAGCCTGCACATCGGGCCGGCGCGGGCGAACCGCAAGCCGGTGCTGCAACTGCTCGCCCCGGACGGCCGGGCCCTCGGTTACGCCAAGCTCGGCGTTGACCCGCTGACCCGTGCCCTCGTGTACGCGGAGGCCGACGCGCTGCGCCGCCTCGCCGAGGTGCCGCTCGGGCCGGTGGTAGTGGCCGGGGTACGCCATCACGGCGACTGGCACGGCCACGCGCTGCTGGTGCAGGAGGCGCTGCCGGTACGGCTGCCCCGGGCGACCCCGGCCGCCGCGGAGGCGGCCGAACGCGCCGCCATGGTGGCGGTCGCCGGCTGTCTCGGCGTACGCAAGCAGTCGTGGGCGGGCAGCGGGCACGCGGCCCGGCTCACCGCCGCGGTGGACGCGCTCGGGCCCCGGCCGGAGGCCGGGCGGCTGCGCGCGGCGCTGAAGTCGGTAGCGGACGCCGACCCGGTGGTGGCCTTCGGCGCCTGGCACGGCGACTGGAACGGCGGCAACAGCGCGGTGCTCGCCGACGGCCGGGTGCTGGTCTGGGACTGGGAACGGTTCGAGGCGGACGTGCCGGCCGGATACGACGCGCTGCACCTGGCGGTGCAGGGCGCGATGAGCCACGACGGGGTGGAGCCGGTCGAGGCGGCCCGGGCGCTTGTCGCCGGCGCCGGCGCGACCCTGGCGCCGTTCGACCAGACCGGTGGGGGCGCCGATCTGGTCGCTGTGCTCTACCTGGTGGAGCTGGCTACGCGCTATCTGCGCGACCGGCAGGCGGAGGCGGGTGCGCGGCTGGGGCACGTCGACACCTGGCTGCTGCCCGCCGTGGAGGAACACCTGGCCCGCCGGGCCCGGTGAGAGTGAGGAGTGGGGACGTGACGGTGGCCAGGGAGCAGGCGCTCCGCGCGGTGAAGTCGGTGAGCCGGACGGTCGGTCGATTGACCGCCGGCTCACGGATGGTGCCGGGATTCCTGATCGTGGGGGCGCAGCGCTGCGGCACCACCTCGCTGTTCAAGACTCTCTCGCAGCATCCCGGTGTGCTGCCGCCCGCGTACCACAAGGGCGTGCACTACTTCGACATGGACTACCACCGGGGCATGAGCTGGTACCTCGGGCACTTCCCCACCACCGGCAAGGCCGAGGCGGTGAAGGCCCAGATCGGGGTACGCGGGATCACCGGCGAATCGAGCCCGTACTACATGTTCCACCCGCTGGCCGGGCAGCGCATCGCCCGGGACCTGCCCTCGGTGAAGCTGCTGGTGCTGCTGCGCGACCCGGTGGAGCGGGCCTACTCCGCGCACTCGCACGAACTGGCCCGGGGCTACGAGACCGAGGCGGACTTCGAGCGGGCGCTGGCGCTCGAGGAGTCGCGTACGGCGGGCGAGCGGGAGCGGATGATCAGCTCCGCGTCGTACGCCAGCGAGCACCTGCAGCACAACGCGTACCTGGCGCGGGGCCGCTACATCGAGCAGTTGGAGCGCCTGGAGGCGCTCGTCGGCCGGGACCGGATGCACGTCATCGACAGCGACGACTTCTTCGCCGACCCGCGTCCCTCCTTCGACGCGGTCTGCGACTTCCTCGGGCTGCCCCGCTGGGCGGACATCGCGTTCGGCAAGCACAACTCGCGCTCGCGTTCGCCCATGTCGGCGGAGCTGCGGACCCGGCTGGAGGACCACTTCGCGCCGTACGACGAGCGGCTGGCGACGTGGTGGGGACGCGTACCGTCGTGGCGGCGGTGACCCGGGCGGACGCCGGCGGCACCCCGACGCTCACCGCACCGGCCCCCGGGCCGGGCGCGGGACTGGGCGGCGCGGCCCGGCAGGGCTTCGCCAACCTGGTCGGGGTCGCGCTGGCCGCGGTGGCCGGTTTCGGCCTGAACATCGTCATCGCCCGGGGCTGGTCGGTCGGCGAGGCGGGCATGTTCTTCGCGGCCACCAGCGCGTTCATGATCGCCGCCTCGGCGGCCCGGCTCGGCACCGACGTCGGCACCGTCTACTTCGTCAGCCGCCAGCGCACGCTCGACCGCCGCGACCAGATCCGGGGCACGATCCTGGCCGGGTTGCTGCCGGTGCTCGTGGTCGGCGCGGTGCTCGGGCTGGCCGGCTGGCTGGCCGCACCGGCGCTGGCGCGGGCCACCATGCCGGAGGCCGGTCCGGAGGCGGTGACCGCGCTACGCATCCTGCTGGCGTTCGTGCCGCTGGCCGCGCTCAACGACTACGCGCTCGCCGCCTGCCGTGGCTTCGGGCAGATGCGCCCGCTGCTGACAGTCGAGCGGCTCGGCCGCACGCTCGTGCAGTTCCTGGCCGTGGCCGTGGCGGCCTGGCTCGGCCTGTCCGCCACCGTCGCGCTGCCGCTGGCCTGGGTGGTGCCGTACCTGTTCGCCGCGGTGGTCGCGCTGCTCTGGCTGAGCCGGCTGGTCGGCCGGGCCGGACGGCAGGTGACCCGGCCGGTGCCGGCGCGCGAACTCGTCGGGCCGTTCTGGCGGTTCACCGGCCCTCGCGCGATCAGCAGCCTGGCCGCGATCGTGGTGCAGCGGCTGGACATCGTGCTGCTCAGCGCGCTGCGCGGGCCGGCGGACGCGGCGATCTACACGGCCGCGACCCGGTTCCTGGCGCTGGGTCAGCTCTCCAGCGTCGCGCTGTCCAGCTCGGTGCAGCACCGGCTGGCCGCCGCGTTCGCCCGCGACGACCGGGCCGAGGCTCGCCAGCTCTACCAGGCCGCCACCGGCTGGCTGGTGCTGCTCTCCTGGCCCGCGTACCTGATCTTCGCGGCGTTCGCCACGCCGATGCTGGCGCTGTTCGGATCCGACTACGGCGACGGCCGCCGGGTCGTGGTGCTGCTGGCGCTGACGATGCTGCTGGCCACCGGCTGCGGCATGGTCGACATGGTGCTCAACATGGCCGGGCGCACCGCGTGGACGTTCTACAACGCGATGACCGGCACCGTGCTCAACGTGGTCGGAAACCTGGTGCTCATCCCGCGTTACGGCATCCTCGGCGCGGCCCTGGCCTGGATCGTCTCCATCCTGGTCACCAACCTGGTGCCGCTGACCCAGCTCTGGTGGTCGATGCGGCTGCACCCGTTCGGCGCCGGCACCCGGGCCGCGATGGCGCTGGCGGTGGTCACGCTGGGCCTGCCGCTGGGCGCGGCGAGCCTGCTCGGCGCCGGTCCGCCGGTGCTCGCGCTGGTGACCGCCGCCGGTCTGGCCGCGTACCTGGCGGGCGCCTGGCGCTGGCGGCGCACCCTGCACCTCGACGCGCTGCGCGCCCTGCGCCGTGGCCGCAACCGGGCCGGGGCGGACCCGGCCGCCCAGTCCTGACCGATTCTGCGCACCGATGGGATCTTCGATGACAAGCGACTCCCCCCTCGCCCCGCACTCCGGCCTGTCCGCCGTGAAGGCCGCGAAGCTCGCCGCGGTCGGGCTGCTGGCGGACCGCAAGGAACGCCGCGAGCTGGAACGGCCGGTCGAGGCGGGTGGCCGCCGGCTCACCCTGAAGGTGGAGCGGCCGATCTTCATCCTGGGCGCCCCGCGTTCCGGCACCACGTTCCTCGGCAGTTGCGTCGGCGCGCTGCCGGACGTGTCGTACCACTTCGAACCGCGGCTGACCAAGGCGGTCGCCCGCTGTGTCTACGAGGGAAGCTGGACGCCGCAGCGGGCCGCCCGCTACTTCCGCGGCTACTACGGCGCGTTGCTCGCCGCGTCCGGACACGGTGGACTGCGTTTCGCCGAGAAGGACCCGGAGAACTGCTTCATCGTGCCGTTCCTGACCGAGGTGTTCCCGGACGCGGTGTTCCTGCACGTCTACCGGGACGGGCGGGACGTGGCCGTGTCGCACGCCGAGCAGCCCTGGCTGAACGCGGCGTCCACCGGGAGCGGCCGCAGCGGCCGGGGCGGCACGCCGTGGGGGGCCGCGCCCCGGTTCTGGGTGGAGCCGGAGCGGCGCGAGGAGTTCACGCGGGTCTCCGACCTGGGCCGGTCGGCCTGGATGTGGCGGCGGTTCACCGGCAGCGCGCTCACCCAGCTCGCCGAACTGCCGGCGGACCGGGTGCGGCACCTGCGGTACGAGGACGTCGTCACCCGCCCGGCGGAGGCGGCCGAGACCGTGGCCGACTTCCTGGAGGTCGGAGACCCGGCCGGGCGGGAGGCGCTGCACGCCCGCTTCGCCAAGGCGCGGCCCGGCTCGGTGGGCCGCTGGCGGCAGCGACTGACCGAAAAGGACCTTGCCGACGTGATGGCTCAGGCCGGACCGCTGCTGGCGCAACTCGGCTACCCCGCCTGAACGCCGCGTCACGGGTAGAGTGCCAGGGGTCGCCCGCCAGGCCCGGCGTGCCTCTCCGCCCCCGCGGATCGTCAGGGCCTCATGCCGTGGCCGGCGACCGTCCTGGGGAGAGGTTGCGGTGGTACGACGGTTACGACTGACGATGGCTGCCGTGCTGGGCCTGGCCCTTCTGGCTCCGGCGGTGGCGGCCTGTGACTCCGGTTCCGAGCGGTCCGACGGGACGGCGACGACGGCGGCGCCGCCCCCGCCGACAGTGACACCGCGGACCGCTCCGGTCCGCACCACCGGGCGTGGGCCGGAGCCGCCGGCGGAGGGCGCCTGGCTCGGCACCTGGGTCAAGCCGCAGAACCACAACGCCGCCGGGCGGGCCGCGGCGTTCGACGCGTTCAACCAGGCGGCCGGCGGCAAGCTCGCCATCGCGCACATGTTCCACGAGTGGAACGAGCCGTTCCCGACCAACACCGAGAAGATGTTCCAGTCCCGGGGCAGGCTCCAGATGATCTCGTGGCAGGGCACCGACACCCGGTCCACGGTCAGCGGCGTCTACGACGCGCTGATCCGGGAACGCGCGAAGGACGTCAAGGAGTTCGGCGTTCCGGTGCTGCTGCGCTACCGGTGGGAGATGGACCGGCCGAACCTGGCCGCGAGCATGCACTCACCGGAGGACTACGTCGCCGCCTGGAAGCACGTCCGCGGCATCTTCACCGAGATGGGCGTCACCAACGCCGGGTGGGTGTGGTGCCCGCACGCGGACGGGTTCGCCGAGCCGCAGCGCCGGGCCGCCGACTACTACCCCGGCGACGACCAGGTCGACTGGCTCTGCGCGGACGTCTACCCCAGTCCGGAGTGGAACAGCTTCTCCAACCGGATGGACCACTTCATGGCGTTCGCCAAGAAGCACCCGCGGCCGGTCATCATCGGCGAGTACGGCCTGACCCAGGACGGGCGGCCGGGCCAGCGCGCCGACTGGATGCGCGAGGTCGGGCCGTACCTGAAGAAGCACCCGCAGATCAAGGCGGCGGTCTATTTCGCGGCCCGGCAGACGGAGAAGCCGATCTACGACAGCACGTTCGGCGACGACCCGGAGAGCGAGAAGGTCTTCCGGGAGATGGCGACCGATCCGTACTTCCAGGCGCCCCTGCCAGACCTGAGTGTTCCCTCAGGGCAACCCTCCGTGTCCACCAGGTGATCGTCGCTCGTCTTTTCGTGTGACCCGGGCCGTTTCCTCGGCCAAAAAGGCCGAACCCGGGTGGACGGGCGATGCCCGAATGCGAGAAGGTATTGCTCTCACGTCTGCGGTCGGTCGAGTGACGCCCCGCCTCATGTCGGCACCGACCACGATCGCAGCGCCTCCGACGTTTCCCCCCGGAGTAGCCTGTGGCTTCCTCGATCCTGAGACACCGCTCGGTGTCCGCCTTCGGCGCTGCCGTGCTCGGCATCGCCACCTTGTTCACACCGGTGCCGGCGCTGGCCGCGCCGGCCTCGGCACCCGCGCCCGACCACAGCACGATGGTCGGCGAGGTGCCCTCGGACAAGACGCCGAACATCAACGACGGCAACGTCGTGGCCATCTACGACGCCGGCAGCAAGGTGATCGTCGGCGGCTCGTTCACGAACGCGCAGAACCGTGGTTCCTCGCCCACTCCGGTCGACCGCCGCGGGCTGCTCGCCTTCGACAAGGCGACCGGCAAGATCGACAACGCGTTCGCGCCGGTGCTGGACAACGACGTCACCGCCATCATCGCCGGCCCGACGCCGGGCACCGTCTACGTGGCCGGCAAGTTCAACAAGGTCGGTGACAAGAACTTCCGCAAGCTGGCGCTGCTGAACGTCGCCGACGGCACCCCCGTCGACGGGTTCAAGGGTCCGGCCTTCAACGGCACCGTCAACGACATCGCGCTCGTCGACGATCACCTGCTGGTCGGCGGCATCTTCACCACGGCGACCGCGACGATCAACCGCAACGGGCTGGCGTCGCTGAACCCGACCACCGGCGCGGTGGACGACTACCTCACCGTGTCGCTCACCGAGAACCACAACTGGACCCCGACCAACAACGGCGCCTCGGCCGGTGTCGGTACGGAGAAGCTCACCGTCTCCCCGGACGGCAAGCACCTCGTGGTGATCGGCAACTTCAAGAAGGCCGACGGGGTCGTGCACGACCAGATCGTGCGGATCAACCTGGGCGCGAACTCCGCGACCGTCGCCGACTGGAACACCGACGGCTACTCCGCGGCCTGCAAGTACACCGCGTTCGACTCGTGGGTGCGCGACGTCCAGTTCTCCCCGGACAGCAAGTACTTCGTGGTGGTCACCACCGGCGCGTCGTACCCGGGCACGCTCTGTGACTCCGCGGCGCGCTGGGAGACCGCGGCCACCGGCGACGGCCAGAAGCCGACCTGGACGAACTTCAGCGGCGGCGACACCTTCCTCTCCGTCGGCATCAGCGAGAAGGCCATCTACGTAGGCGGTCACTTCCGCTGGTCGAACAACCCGCTCGCCCGCGACAAGGCCGGACCGGGCGCGGTGCCGCGGGCCAGCATCGCCGCGCTCGACCCGGTGAGCGGCCTGCCGCTGTCCTGGAACCCGGGCCGCCACCCGCGCGGCTACGGCGTCACCGAGATGCTGGTGACCCAGGAGGGCCTCTGGCTCGGCAGCGACCAGGAGTACATCGGCAACTTCGACTACCAGCGCAAGCGGCTCGCCTTCTTCCCGCTGGACGGCGGCAACGCCCCGCACTCGACCAGCACGAAGGGCCTGCCGGGCAACGTCTACCAGGCCGGTCGGGCGGCGCAGACCGAGGTGCTCTACCGGGTCAACGCCGGTGGTCCGGCCATCCCGGCCACCGACGGCGGACCGGACTGGGCGGCCGACAGTGCCACCGAGCCCAGCCCGTACCACAACACCGGCAACCAGGTCACCAGCTACACCACGAACGCGACGTTCGACGCCACCGTGCCGGCGAGCACGCCGGCCACGCTGTTCAACACGGAGCGGTGGGACGAGGCGACCGCGCCGGACATGCAGTGGGACATCCCGGTCGCGGCCGGCACCCGGGTCGACGTCCGGATCTACATGGGCAACCGCTGGTCCGGCACGAGCAAGCCGGGCGCCCGCAAGTTCGACGTCAGCGTCGACGGTGTGCTCAAGCTGAACGACTTCGACCCGGTCGCCGCCGCCGGCGGCACCGACCGCGGCACCATGCAGTCCATCTCCGTGGTCAGCGACGGTGTGGTCGACATCGACTTCGGCCGGGTGCTCCAGAACCCGCTGCTGCACGGCATCGAGATCGTCAAGACCGCGCCCACGCCGGACGCCTCCGACGTGCTCTACCGGGTGAACGCCGGTGGCGACCAGTTGGCGGCACCGAGCGGCCCGGCCTGGGCCGCGGACACCGCCGCCGCGCCGAGCACCTACCACAACGCCGGCAACCAGGTGACCAGCTACACCACGAACGCCTCGCTCGACGGCACGGTGCCGTCGGGCACGCCGGTCGAGCTGTTCAACGCGGAGCGGTGGGACGAGTCGCCCGCGCCGGACATGCAGTGGGACTTCCCGGTCCCGGCCGGCACGCCGGTGCAGGTGCGTCTCTACCTGGCGAACCGCTGGTCCGGCACCGCCACCGCCGGCAAGCGCAAGTTCAACGTGACCATCGACGGCGTGGTCAAGCTGAGCAACTTCGACCCGATCGCCGCGATCGGCGCCACCAACCGGGGCACCATGCGCGCGTTCCCGATCACCAGTGACGGCAACATCGACATCGACTTCGGTCGCGTCCTGGAGAACCCGCTGGTGCAGGGCATCGAGATCGTCAAGCTGCCCCCGGTGCCGCCGGCCACCACCGTCGACAGCATCACCAAGCGCACGTACGACGGTGCTACCTCGGTCGGCAACGCGATGTCGGTGCCGAACGGCGACAACACCGGCTGGTCGAAGATCAAGGGCGCGTTCTGGGTCGGTGGTGACCTGTTCTACGGCGTCGGCGGCGACCTCTACAAGCGCTCGTTCGACGGCAGCGAGTTCGGCACCGCCAAGAAGCTCGACCCGTACCACGACGCCAAGTGGGACACGGTCGTCACCGGCTCCGCGCCGGAGGGCTCCACGTACGCCGGCATGACCGGCAACTTCGCCGCGGAGCTGCCGAACGTGACCGCGATGTTCTACAAGAGCGGCCGGATCTACTACTCGCTGGCCGGTCAGAGCACGCTGTTCTGGCGCGGGTTCGCGCCGGACACCGGCACCGTCGGCGCCGAGCGCAACACGGTCACCGGCACCACCGCCTTCGCCGACGCGGGCGGCCTGTTCCTGGACGGCGACAAGCTCTACGTCGTCTCCCGGAGCACCGGCAACCTGTCCTCGATGGCGTGGTCGGACGGCGTGCCGACCGGCTCCGCCACGGTGCGCAGCGGTCCGGGCGTCGACGACGTGGACTGGCGCGGCACCTCGGTCTTCGTCGGCCCCTGACGGGCGGGCACGACCGAAACGGAACGCATGACGACGATGGCCCGGCCGATATCGGCCGGGCCATCGCCCTTTCCCGGCGCCGGTAGCGCCGGGGCCGGTCAGGTGCGGGTCGGCGCGTGCTGCCCCGCCCAGACCCGCATCAGGTCCCGTACCGAGATCACTCCCGCCACCTCCCGGCCGTCGAGCACGACCAAGTGACGGAACCCGCCCCGGGCCATCGCGGCGGCTGCCTCCTCGATCGTCCAGTCCGGGCCGGCGTAGACGACGTCCCAGGTCAGGTGCGCTCCGGTGCGTTCGACGTCCGGGTCGAGCCCGGCGCCGATCGCCTTCAGCACGTCGCGTTCGGTCATGATCCCTACTCCTTCGGAGTCGGGGTCGATCACGACCGCCGACCCGACACCGCGGGCCGACATCATCCGGGCCGCCTGCCGGAGCGTGTGCTCCGGCCCGACCACGAGTACCTCGCTGGACATCGCTTCCCGTACCTGCATCACACATCACCCCTGTGGGACGGCGACTGAGTACGGACATGGTGGGCCATCGATGCGTACCGGGACAAGAACGGGCATCGCCGGAGACGGCGCGGATGGCTACTGTCGGAGGGTGCCCACCGAGCCCCTCCGCTGCGCCGGCGCGCTGATCGTCGACGACGACGGCCGCATCTTCATCCAACGCCGATCCCCCGAACGACGCCTCTTCCCGAACTGCTGGGACATCGTCGGCGGCCACCTCGAACCGGGCGAGGAGATCGACGACGCGCTGCGCCGGGAGGTCACCGAGGAGACCGGCTGGGCCGTGTCGCACGTGCTCGGCCTGGTCGGCGAATACCGGTACACCGCCGACGACGGGCTGACACGGGTGGAGACCGACTTCCTGGTCCGGGTGGACGGCGACCTGAGCCGGCCCCGGCTGGAGGCCGGCAAGCACACCGAGTTCCGCTGGCTGGCGGAATCGGAGGTCGCGCTGCTCGACGAGCACCGGGACGTCAACGACGGGCTGATCCGGCGGATCGCCGAGGACGGCTTCGCGGCGCTGCGCTCGATCGGGCTGACGGGCTGAACCACTGCGGGTCGGTGGCCGACGATATCCTCGCCGGGTGGAATCGGGTCGAGAAGAGGAGCGTGTCGGCATGATCGGGATGGTGCTCGCCGCCGGTGCGGGGCGCCGGCTGCGGCCGTACACCGACACCCTGCCCAAGGCCCTGGTGCCGGTCGACGGGGAGACAACCATCCTCGACATCGCGCTGCGCAACCTCGCCGAGGTGGGGCTGAACGAGGTCGTGATCGTGGTCGGCTACGCGGCCGACGCGGTGCGGCAGCGCCAGGCCGCCCTGGAGGAGAAGTACGGAGTCACGATCAGCCTGGTGCACAACGACAAGGCCGAGGAGTGGAACAACGCGTACTCGCTCTGGCTGGCGCGGGAGCACTTCTCCCGGGGCGTGCTGCTCGTCAACGGCGACACCGTGCACCCGGTGAGCGTGGAGAAGACGCTGCTGGCCGAGCGTGGTCCCGGCATCCTGCTCGCCGTGGACACGCTCAAGCCGCTGGCCGAGGAGGAGATGAAGACCACCTTCGACGCGGCCGGCCAGCTCACCCGGATCACCAAGCTGATGGACCCGGGCGAGGCGTACGGCGAGTACATCGGCGCGACGCTGATCGAGCCGCAGGTGGCCGACGCGCTCGCCGACGCGCTGGAGGCCACCTGGCGGCGTGACCCGAACCTCTACTACGAGGACGGCTACCAGGAGTTCGCCGAGCGCGGTGGCGAGGTGCGGGCGGCCCCGATCGGTGACGTCTCCTGGGTCGAGGTCGACAACCACGCCGACCTGGCCCGGGCGCGGGAGATCGCGTGCCGCTACTAGCCCGCAGCGTCCTCACCCCGCTGCACATCGACGTGCGGCGGGGCGCGGTGGCCGATCTGGCGGCGATCCTCTCCGACGGGCGGATCTCGGCCGGTGGCGACGTCGCCGTGGTGGTCGGCCCGGGGCAGGGCGAGCGGATCGCCGAGCTGATCCGGCCGTCGCTGCGTTCGGCGGACGTGTTCACTGTCGCCGGGGGCACGCTCGACGCCGCCGACGACCTGGGGGCGAAGCTGCGCACCCGGTCGTACGACGCGGTCGTGGGCATCGGCGGCGGCAAGACCATCGACGTGGCCAAGTACGCCGCGACCCGGCGCGGCCTGCCGATGGTGTCGGTGGCGACGAGCCTCGCCAACGACGGCATCGCCTCCCCGGTGGCCAGCCTCATCACCGAGGGCCTGAAGGGCTCCTACGGCGTGCACATCCCGATCGCCGTGATCGTCGACCTGGACTTCGTGGAGGCCGGGCCGGAGCGGCACAACCGGGCCGGCGTCGGCGACGTGGTCAGCAACATCAGTGCGCTGGCGGACTGGGAACTGGCCCGGCGGGTGCGTGGGGAGCGGGTCGACGGGCTGGCCGCCTCGCTGTCGCGGGCCGGCGCCGAGGCGGTGCTCAACCACCCGGGCGACATGAACGACGACGGCTTCGTCACCGTACTCGCCGACGCGCTGATCTCCAGTGGCCTGGCGATGGCGATCGAGGGCACCAGCCGCCCGTGCAGCGGCGGCTGCCACGAGATCATGCACGCGATCGACGCGCTGTTCCCCGGCACCGCCTCGCACGGCGAGCTGGCCGGGCTCGGTGCGTTGTTCTGCACGTTCCTGCGCGGCGACGAGCGCCGGTTCGCCGAGATGGCTGCCTGCCTGACCCGGCACGGGCTGCCCCGGCTGCCCGCCGAGGTCGAGCTGACCGACGACCAGTTCGTCGAGGCGGTGCAGTTCGCGCCGGCCACCCGGCCGGACCGCTACACCATCCTCGAACACCTCGCGATGTCCGCTTCCGAGACGCGGGAGCGGCTGGCAGACTACGCCGGTGCCCTCCGCGACCACATTGGCTGAGCCCCGCCCCACCGTCGCCGACTTCCACCGGGTCAACCGGGGAGGCGGCCTGTTCAGCGAGTCGATCAGCCAGTGGATCGGGGCGGCCTTCGCGCTCGCCGCGCAGCGGCTCGGGTTGCGCCCGACCGCGCTGACGCTCACCAACCTGGTGCTGGGACTGGCCGCCTCGATCACAGTGGTGGCGCTCGCCGACGACGTGGCCGCCGGCACCGTACCGGCCTGGGTGGTCGGGCTGGTCGCGCTTGTCGCGTGGCAGATCGCGTACGCGCTGGACTGCGCCGACGGGCAGCTCGCCCGGGTCACCGGTCAGGGCAGCGCGGCCGGTGCCCGGATCGACGTGCTCTGCGACGTGGCCGCCCAGATCGCGCTTGTCGCCGCGATCGGCGCGACAGCGGTGGCGCAGCGCCCGTCCACGCCCGCCTGGCTGGTGGCGGTGTTCGCCGGCACCTGGATGGTCAACCTGGTGACGTCGGTGATGCAGTCCGGGCCGAACGCGGCGAGCATGGTCACCTCGACGTCGCTCCCGGTGCGCCTGGTGAAGCTGGTCCGCGACTACGGCGCGGTGATCTTCGTGGCCGGTCTGGTGCTGGCCTTCGCGCCCGCGCTGGCGTTCTGGCTGATGATCGCGTTCACCGTGGTGAACGGCGGCTTCCTCCTGGCCAGCATCGCCTTCTCCGCCCGCGCCTCCCTGCGGTAAGGAAGGGCCCCCTATTAACGCCTCGTGCATAAAAAGGGGCCCTTCCTAACACCTGGGCTCAGCGCGCGGGACGGCCTCCGGGAGCGGCCAGGCCGGCGTACACGTCGATCAGGCGCTTGGTGATCACGTCGGGGTGGAACGTGCGCTCGTAGCGGCCGCGAGCCGCCGGGGCCAGCGCGGTCGCCTCGGCGGCGGCCAGGGGCAGTGCCGCCGCCAGCGCGTCGGCCTCGGGCGCCACCACCCAGCCGGCCTCGCCGCGCCGCACCCCGGACGGCAACGCGACCCGACCGTCGCCCGGCGCCGCGGTGGCCACCTCGGCCGGTCCGGTCCCGGCGGGCTCGCGCGGCCCGTCCGCGCCCACCAGGTACGGGATCCCGCCGAGCGCGGTGCCGAGCACCGGACGACCGGCCGCCAGCGCCTCGATGATCACGGTGGGCAGCACGTCGTGCCAGGTGGAGGTGGCCAGCACCACGGAGCTGTCGGCAAGCGCCGCGCGTACCCCGGAACGGTCGAGCTGGCCCAGGTAGAGCACGTCGGGCCGTTCGGCGGCGGCCGCCTCGGCGAGCGGACGCAGCTCGCCGTCACCGGCGATGCGCAGCGGGCCGAGCGCGCCCACCGGATGCCGCCGCCATGCCGCGAGCAGCAGGTCCAGGCCCTTCTCCGGGCTGAGCCGCCCCATGAAGAGGAAGCCGTTGCCGACCGGCGCCGGGGTGCCCGGGTCGGGCACGGCGTTCGGCTTGACCACGATCCGGTCGTCCGGGATGCCGTAGTCGCGCAGGTGGTCGGCGACCGCCGTGGTGAGCGCGATGTACCGGTCCACCGACTTCCAGGTGGGGCGGTGCACGGCGAGCGTGGTCGCCATCAGCGCGCTCTGCACCCGCGAGTTGCGGTAGCAGCGGTGCACGATCGCCGGCACGCCCAGCGTCCGGCCCCGGCAGTCCTGGCAGATCACGCCGTCGCGGAAGTAGAGGCCGGAGGAGCAGACCTGCCGGTAGTTGTGCACCGTCTGCACCACCGGCACCCCGCGCTTGTGCGCGGTCCGCACCACCCAGGGCGAGAGCAGAGGGTACGGGTTGTGCAGGTGCAACACGTCCGGCCGGTGCTCGGTGAGCAGGCGGTCGAGGTCGTGCTGGGCCTTCGGGGCCCAGATCGGCGAGATCGGCAGCAGCGCCTTGGCCGGCTTGGACATCGACGGGATCTCGTCGGAGCTGCGCAGGAACGGCAGCACCTCCACACCGGCGGCGGTGAGCTGGGCGATCTCCGCGTCGACGATGGTGTTCTCGCCGGAGGGCTGGGCTTCCCGGTACCGGTTGTGCGCCACCACGATTCTCACGGGAAAGAAGGCTACCGTTGGACGATGCCCGAACTACCGGAGGTGGAAGCGCTCGCCGGTTACCTGCGCGAGCGTGCGGTGGGCCGCCGCGTCGAGCGGTTCGAGGTCGCCGCGATCAGCGCGCTGAAGACGTACGACCCGCCGCCGAGCGCGGTCACCGGCCGGGCGGTCACCGGCGCGGGCCGGTACGGCAAGTTCCTGGACGTCCGGTTCGACGAGGGACTGCACCTGGTGGTCCACCTGGCCCGGGCGGGCTGGCTGCACTACCGGGAGGCGTTCCCGTCGGCGGCCCCGCTGCGACCGGGCAAGGGCCCGATCGCGGTGCGGGTACGCCTCGACGACGGCTCCGGCTTCGACCTGACCGAGGCGGGCACCCAGAAGAAGCTGGCCGCCTACCTGGTCACCGAGCCGGCGCAGGTGCCGGGTGTGTCCAAGCTCGGGCCGGACGCGCTGGAGGCGGACCTGCCGACCTTCGCCGAACGGCTGCGCAGCCGACGGGGTCAGGTGAAGGGTGTGCTGACCGACCAGTCGGTGCTGGCCGGCGTCGGGAACGCGTACTCGGACGAGATCCTGCACGCGGCGCGGCTCTCGCCGTTCGCGATCACCGACCGGCTCACCGACGATCAGCTCGCCGGTCTGCACGCGGCGACGCGCGCGGTCCTGGGTGACGCGGTGCGCCGGTCGATGGGGCAGCGGGCCGCCGAGCTGAAGGGTGAGAAGCGCTCGGGCCTGAAGGTGCACGCCCGCAAGGGACTGCCGTGTCCGGTCTGTGGCGACACCGTGCGGGAGGTCTCGTTCGCCGATTCGAGCCTCCAGTACTGCCCCACCTGTCAGACCGGCGGCAAGCCGCTGGCTGACCGAAGGTTGTCCCGCCTCGTACGGTGAGTAATGGCATTCGCCGGTTACCGAGCGGAATCGGCCCGCGATCACCGAAGGTCCGGTCCGCCCCTCTACCCGAGCCGTCATCCATCGGTATAGTGGCTCGGTCCCCGGCTTCACAACTGATTCGGAGCCGGCCAGATCTCACCGAGCACCAGCGGAACGGCTTCCTCGCGGGGGCCGGTCCGGGCCGGGCCCGCGTGGGAGACTGGGACGGTGAGCGACCCGGGCCCTCACGCCGAGTGAGGACGCGGGTCATGCGGGAGGACATGGGTTGAGGTGACGACAAGCCTCCAGCGCCCGGTAACCGAAAGAGGCCGGAGCAAGAGCGTGCGGCACGTCGACAGCTTTGAGATCCAGCCGCCGACTCCGCCGTCGCACAACGGCGTGCCCCGGTCGGCGTGGGCCCGCGCCCGGCGCCGGGTGTCCCGGTGGCACCGGCCCTACATCTTCTTCTTGCTGCTGCTCGACTTCGGCGCGGCCGCGCTGGCCAGCTTCCTGGCCGTGCAGATCTTCGAGCAGGCCGACTCCGGCTTCCGCAACTCGCCGCAGGCCTGGTTCTACACCGTGGCGTTCGTGCTCCTGCCGCTCGGGTGGCTGCTCTTCCTCTGGGGCAACCGGGCCTACGACCGGCGCTACCTGGGTCTCGGCCCGGACGAGTTCAAGCGGGTGACCCGGGCCGGCGTCGCGGTGGCGGCGGCGGTCTCGTTCATCGCCTTCGCCACGAAGACCTACTCCCTGTCCCGGTGGACTGTCGGCTTCGCGCTGCTCGGCGCGATGCTGCTGATCCTGCTCGGCCGCATGATCGCCCGGGCCTGCCTGCACGCGCTGCGCCGCCGCGCCGGCCACGCCGGGCACCGGATGGTGCTCGTCGGCACGCTCCCGGAGTGCCTGGAGGTCTACACCACTGTCACCCGGAACCCGTCGGTCGGCCTGGTGCCGGTGGCCATCCACCTCACCGACGGGTACGCCGCCGCGCGCGGCCTGGAGACCCCGGTGCCGGTGTACGCGGGCCGCGACGTGCTGGCCCTGGTGCGGGAGGTCGGCGGCGACACCATCGCGGTCTGCGGTTCGGCCAGCGCCGAGCCGGGCGAGCTGCGCCGGCTGGCCTGGCAGCTGGAGGGCTCCGGTGTCGACCTTGTGGTCGCACCCCAGCTCACCGACATCGCCGGTCCCCGGGTGCACATCCGCCCGATCGAGGGCCTGCCGCTGCTGCACGTCGAGGAGCCGACCCTGTCCGGGCCGGCGCTGCTGGCCAAGAACCTGATGGACCGGGTCGCCGCCGGGCTGGGCCTGTTGCTGCTGGTCCCGCTCTTCCTCGCCATCGGCCTCGCCATCCGCATCTCCGACCCCGGGCCGGTCTTCTTCCGTCAGCCCCGGGTCGGCCACGAGGGGCGGACGTTCCGGGTCTGGAAGTTCCGCACCATGTACGTCGACGCCGAGGAGCGGCTGGCCGGCCTGGTCGACCGGAACGAGACCGACGGCATGCTGTTCAAGATGAAGCAGGACCCCCGTGTCTTCCCGGTGGGCCGCTTCCTGCGGGCCACCTCGCTGGACGAGCTGCCCCAGTTGATCAACGTGCTCTGGGGCGAGATGTCGCTGGTCGGCCCGCGCCCGCTGCCCGCCGACGACGGCGACTTCCTCGGCGACGTCCGGCGCCGCCTGCTGGTCCGGCCGGGCATGACCGGTCTGTGGCAGGTCTCCGGCCGCTCCGACCTGTCCTGGGACGAGGCGGTCCGGCTCGACCTCTACTACGTCGACAACTGGTCGCTGGCGTACGACCTGAGCATCCTGTGGCGGACCGTCGGCGTGGTGCTGGCCCGTAAGGGCGCGTACTAGCGCTATCGGGCCGGCACCCGGCAGGATCGCTGCGTGGGTGGCAACCTCTCCGCCGTCTTCGCCGTCGTCTCGCTGGTCACCGCGCTGGCCGCGGCGCTCTGGGCGGTGCTGCGGCTGCGCGGCCGGCGGGGCATCGCCACCGCCACGCAACGGGCCACGTACGAGGTTCTGCACACCGCGGGGCTCGCGGCCGAGCCGCTGCGGGCTGGCCTGACCGCGGCGGACGCGGCGAAGGCCGTACGCCATCTGCGGGCCCTGGTGGGTGCGGCCGGGCTGGCGCTGACGGACCGGGACGCGTTGCTCGCGATCGACGGGCAGGGGGCGCACCACGGCGACCAGCTGGTCGCGGCGGCCCGGCGGGCGGCCGACAGTGGGCGCTCCACGGTGCTGGGCGAGTCGGAGCTGCGCTGCGACCTGGTCGACTGCCCGGTACGCGGCGCGGTGGTGGCGCCGCTGCGCGCGGACGGGCGGGTGGTCGGCGCGTTGGTGGCGGTGGCCGACGAGCGGCCGGCGCCGGGTCTGGTGCAGGCGACGCTGGAGACCGCGCACTGGGCCGGTGACCAGCTCGCGCTGGCCGAGCTGGAGTCGTCGCGGGAGCGGCTGGCCCGGGCCGAGGTACGCGCGCTGCGCGCCCAGATCAGCCCGCACTTCATCTACAACGCGCTCACCGCGATCGGCTCGTTCGTGCGCACCGACCCGGAACGGGCGCGGGAGCTGATCCTGGAGTTCGCCGAGTTCACCCGCTACTCGTTCCGGGCGCACGGCGAGTTCACCACGCTCGCCGAGGAGCTGCGCTCGATCGACCGCTACCTGACCATCGAGCGGGCACGCTTCGGCGAGCGGCTCCAGGTGCGCCTCCAGATCGCGCCCGAGGTGCTGCCGGTGACGCTGCCGTTCCTCTGCCTCCAGCCGCTCGTGGAGAACGCCGTCCGGCACGGGTTGTCCCGCAAGCCGGGCACCGGCATGGTGAGCATCGAGGCCCGGGACGCGGGCGCCGAGTGTCACATCACGGTGGAGGACGACGGGGTGGGGATGGATCCGACGACGCTCACCGCAGGCATCGCCGAGGTGTCCGGCGCGGCCGGTGACCCGGCCGACGACCCGGGGCAGCACGTCGGCCTGTCGAACGTCGACGAACGGCTCCGGTCGGTCTTCGGGGACGGGTTCGGCCTGGTCGTGGAGACCGGCCTGGGTTCGGGTACGAAGGTCAGCATGCGTGTGCCGAAGTTCCACCCCGGGGTACGGGTGTCGTCATGACAGTCACCGGCACCGGGTTCCTGCGGGTGCTGGCGGTGGACGACGAGCCGCCCGCGCTGGACGAACTGGCGTACCACCTGCGCGCCGACCCCCGGGTGGCCCGGCTGCACACGGCCGGCGACGCGACCGAGGCGCTGCGCGTGCTGCGCGACGACGACGTGGACGTGGTGTTCCTGGACATCCGCATGCCGGGGCTGGACGGCATGGAGCTGGCCCGGGTGCTGCGCCGGTTCGCCCGCCCGCCGGCGATCGTGTTCGTCACCGCGTACGACGACGGCGCGGTGGACGCGTTCGACCTGGGTGCCACCGACTACGTGCGCAAGCCGGTACGCGCCGAGCGGCTGTCCGAGTCGCTGCGCCGGGTGATCGGTTCCCGGGTGGTGGCGTCGCATCCGGCCGCGCTGGCCCGGGCGGAGGAGGATCCGACCATCCCGATCGAGCTGGCCGGCACCACCCGGATGCTGCCCCGCTCGGCGGTGCGGTGGGTGGAGGCGCAGGGCGACTACGCGCGGCTGCACACGGCGGAGGGGTCGCACCTGGTCCGGGTCTCGCTGGCCACGCTCGCCGAGCGCTGGGCCGATGCCGGGTTCGTCCGCATCCATCGCTCCTATCTGGTGCAGCTGCGGCTGATCGCCGAGCTGCGGCTGGTCAACTCCGGCTACGTGGTGGTGATCGACGGGTCGGAGCTGCCGGTGAGCCGCCGGCACACCCGGGAACTGAAGGACAAGCTGGTCCGCGCCGCGAAGCAGGACTGGAACCGCTGAGGGCCGGGTTCGCGTCCGGCGGCTCGCCCTCGCCCGACGCTGGCGTACAATGTACGGCAGACCGTACGACAGCATGGGGGACCGCATGTCCGACGCCCGCTTCGACGCCGCCACCGAATTCGACAGCCAGCTCGACCGCCTCGTGCGGCTCGGCTACCCGGCGCTGGCCGGTCAGACCGAGGAGGAGTTCCGCGCGCTGCTCAGCCCACTGCGCGACGCGGCCGTCACCGGTGCCGCCGGGCTGGCCGCCCCCACCGACGCGCGCGTGCCGTTCCTGCTGGTGACCACGCGGGAGCTGGTGCCGGTACCGGAGCGAATCGCGCTCACCACGCTCGCCGGCAAGCGCAAGACCGGTGTCCTGGACCGCAACTTCCCCGCCGACGACCTGCCCACCTTCCACCCGATCAAGGAACTGGAGGTGCCGGCCGGTCCCGCGTACCTGCTCTTCGACGTGGACCGGGGCGAGGAGTACCGCAACGTGCCGCCGTCCGCGGCGCTGGAGGACATGACCACGAAGGACCGGCTGCCGATCACCATCGACGAGGGACTGGCGTTCGTCACGCTGCACCCGGCGGCGCTGGCGAGCAACAGGTGCTTCTCGCTCGTCGGATCGCGCTGCCGCGACCGGCGGGTGCCGGCGCTCTGGATCAGCCAGGGTGCGCCGAAGCTCGGCTGGTGCTGGTTCGGCAACCCGCACACCTGGCTCGGTTCGGCGACCGCGAACCCGGTCCGCGTGGGGCTGGGCTGACCCGGCCGGGGCGGGGCCGAACCGGTCCCGCCCCGGCACGCTCAGGAGGGCGCGAGCAGGATCCGGGTCCAGAAACGCCCGTCCGGCGTGAGGACCAGATGGTCCGCCTCCCGGGCCTCGCTCAGGTCACCGGTCACCGCGTAGAGCTGGACCACCAGCCGGCGGAAGGACCCCGCGTAGAGCTCCGCGATCAGATCACCGTCGGACACCGTCACCCTCTCTCCCCACCTGTCCACTCACGGGACGGCGGCAAGGTTCCGGGGTCGTTCAGAAGACCTCGCCGACCGGCAGGACGAGAGGGAACGGCCGGCCGGCGCGGTACACGTCGGCCGTGGAGAGCACCACTGACTCGCGGTAACGGCCACCGGCGTTCTCCAGCACCGTCACGGTCTGCTTGCGCGGCTCCACGAGCCAGTAGTTCGCGATGCCGGCCACGCCGTACTCGTGGCGCTTGAGCACCAGGTCACGGCCGGCGTTGCCGGGCGAGACGACCTCGACCACGAGCAGCACGTCGGCCGGGGTGAGCGCCGGGCCTCCACGCTCCAACGCCTCCTCGCGGGCGACGAAGACGTCCGGCACGAAGTAGGACGAGCGGTTCGCGCTGACGCCGACGTCCTGCCCGACGAGCAGACCGGGCGGCGCCTGCCGGTCGAGGAGGCGACGGAGACGGTTGGCGATCGCCCCGTGGCGGACGTCCGCGTGTGGGGACACGAGCAGGCTCCCGTCGAAGATCTCGTAGTCCTGACCGTCCTCGGGGAGATCCTGGAGGTCGTCCACCGTCCAGACGTCGCCGCTGCCGGGCCGTGCCGGGCTGGTCACTGTCACACCTCCTCTCTACCGGCTCACCCTGACACCCCGTCCGGTCGTCCACAACGACTCCGCGCCATCCATCGGGTTATCCACAGGCGTGAAGCGTTATCCACAGGTTGTGCACAGGGCTCGGAATTGTGCCCTTGACATTCCCGCTGAGCGGGCGAGACTGCCGGGGGTGACCGGAGCCGAGGAACAGCACCCTCCGGGCCGGGCCGCCGAGGCCGCCCCGGTTCCGGGCCCCCGCACGCCCGGCCTCCGCGAGCCGGCCAGCAGGCCGGAAAGCGGGCCGCAGCCGGCCGCCGCGCCGAAGCGGACCCGGATCGTGCTGGCCGAGGTCTCCCGGGTGGGCAGCCCGGCCGACCGCGCCCGCTCCGAGCTGACCCAGCAGACCCCGGTCGGCGAGACGCTCGTACGTGGGCTGATGCGCGCCCAGCTCTCGCTGGCGCTGCGGCTCAGCCTGCTGGTGCTGATCGGGCTCGGCGGCCTGCCCTGGCTGTTCGCCATCGCGCCCACCGTCGGCCGGGTGACGGTGCTCGGGGTCAACCTGCCGTGGCTGCTGCTCGGCGTCGTGTCGTTCCCGTTCCTGATCGTGGTGGGCTGGGCGTACGTGCGGCTGGCCGAACGCAACGAGCAGGACTTCGTCGACCTGATCCGACGGCCGGAACGCTGATGTCGAACGACTACGTGGTCCCGGCGATAGTCGCCGTCACACTGGTCACCGTCGGCATCGGCTTCTACGGGCTGCGGCTGGCCCGGACCACCTCGGACTTCCTGGTCGCCTCCCGGGCGGTGAGCCCCACCTGGAACGCCGCCGCGATCGGCGGGGAGTACCTGTCGGCGGCGAGCTTCCTCGGCGTCGCCGGGCTGATCCTGAAGTACGGCGTGGACGTGCTCTGGTACCCCGTCGGCTTCGCCGCCGGATACCTGGCGTTGCTGCTGTTCGTGGCCGCGCCGCTACGCCGCTCCGGCGCGTTCACGCTGCCCGACTTCTGCGAGGTGCGGCTCGGCTCGCGCCGGCTGCGGACGCTCGCCACCGTCTTCGTGATCTTCATCGGGTGGCTCTACCTGGTGCCGCAGTTGCAGGGCGCCGGGCTGACGCTCGCCACGCTCACCGGCTCGCCGTACCCGCTCGGTGCGCTGCTCGTCGCCGTCGTGGTGACCGCGAACGTGGCGCTGGGCGGCATGCGGGCGATCACGTTCGTGCAGGCGTTCCAGTACTGGCTGAAGCTCACCGCCCTCGCCGTACCCGCGATCTTCCTGGCGTTGCAGTGGCAGGCCGACGCCCGCCCGGCGGTGACCCCGCCCGACGGGCCGACGTTCCGGACCGCGACCACAGTGGTGGTCGAGCACCGCGCGACCCTCACCCTGCCCGACGGCGACATCCGGGAGGTACGCCCCGGCGACCGCATCGAATTCGCCGCCGGTGACCCGGTGCCGGAGGTGTCCGGCGCGGCCAACGGCGCCACCGAATGGCTGCTGCCGGACACGGCCGGCGAGGACGACCGCGGGCTGTTCGCCACGTACTCGCTGATCCTGGCCACGTTCCTCGGCACCATGGGCCTGCCGCACGTACTGGTCCGCTTCTACACCAACCCCGACGGCGCCGCCGCCCGCCGCACCACGCTCGTGGTGCTGGCGCTCGTCGGCGTCTTCTACCTGTTGCCCACCGTCTACGGCGTGCTGGGCCGCGTCTACACCCCGCAACTGCTGGTGAGCGGCCAGACCGACGCGGTGGTGGTGCTGCTGCCCGGTGCGGCGCTCGGCGACGGCACCACCGGCCGGCTGCTCGCCGCGCTCGTCGCGGCCGGCGCGTTCGCGGCGTTCCTCTCCACCTCGTCCGGCCTGCTCACCAGCGTGGCCGGGGTGATCTCCACGGACGTGCTGGGGCGCGGCTCGGTACGCGGCTTCCGGCTCGCCACTGTGATCGCCGGGGCGGTGCCCGCGGTGCTCTCCCTGAACGTCTCCGGGCTCGACGTGTCGCAGGTGGTCGGGCTGGCGTTCGCGGTGGCAGCGTCGAGTTTCTGCCCGCTGCTGGTGCTCGGCATCTGGTGGCGTGGCCTGACCGACCTGGGCGCCGCCGCCGGGGTGCTGGTCGGTGGCGGCGCGGCGGTCGGGGCGGTGCTGCTCACCGTGCTCGGCCCGCCGCTGACCGGGTGGCCGGCCACGCTGACCACCCAGCCCGCCGCGTGGACGGTGCCGCTGGCGTTCACGGTGATGGTGGTGGTGTCGATGGCGAGCCGGCGGCGTCTTCCCCGCGACGTCGGCGCCACCATGCTCCGCCTGCACACCCCGGAGTCGCTGCGCCTGTGATCCGCGCCGTACCTCTCAGGGATGACGCGAGATCATCCTGCCGCCCGAGCAGCCGCTGGCCGGAGCCCGATACGGTCGGACCATGACCGATCAGCACGCGGCGCTCTCCCTTCGCGGTCTGGCCAAGCGCTTCGACACCAAGGTCGCGGTGGCGGGCGTCGACCTCGCCGTGCCGACCGGCTCGTTCTACGGCCTGCTCGGCCCGAACGGCGCGGGCAAGACCACCACCCTCTCCATGGCCGTCGGCCTGCTGCGGCCCGACGCGGGTGAGGCGCGGGTGCTCGGGTACGACGTCTGGGCCGACCCGGTGCGCGCCAAGAGCCTGCTCGGTGTGATGCCGGACGGCGTACGCCTCTTCGACCGACTCAGCGGGGCGGAGCTGCTGGCGTACCACGGTCTGCTGCGTGGCATGGACCCGGCGGTGGTCGACCAGCGGGCGGCGGAGCTGCTCGACGTGCTGGCGCTCTCCGACGCCGGCCGCACGCTCGTGGTCGACTACTCGGCGGGCATGAAGAAGAAGATCGGGCTGGCCTGCGCGCTGCTGCACGGTCCGCGCCTGCTCGTGCTGGACGAGCCGTTCGAGGCGGTCGACCCGGTCTCGGCGGCGCTGATCCGCGACATCCTGCACCGGTACGTCAGCGGTGGCGGCACGGTGATCTTCTCCAGCCACGTGATGGAGGTGGTCGAGCGGCTCTGCTCCCACGTCGCGATCCTGGCCGAGGGCCGGATCAAGCAGGTGGGCACGCTGGCCGAGGTGCGCGGCGACCGGTCGCTGGAAGACGTCTTCGTGGAGGTGGTCGGCGGCCGGACCGCGACCGGCGAGGAGCTGTCGTGGCTGTCCCGGTGACCGTCCCCGAGCGGCCGGCCCGGCGCGTGTCACCCTGGCACTTCGTCCGGCTCAAGCTGCGGGTGCTCGGCAACAACTTCCGGGGTCAGACCTGGCGGATCGCACTGTTCGTCCTCGGCCTGCTGTTCGGGCTCTGGTTCGCCGCCGTCGGGTTCTTCCTGCTCGCCGCGCCAGGGCTGGCCGACGAGTCCCGGTACGCGCTGATGGTCTCCGCCCTCGGTGGTGGCCTGCTGACGCTCGGCTGGCTGCTCCTGCCGCTCGTCTTCTTCGGCGTTGACGAGACGCTCGACCCGGCCCGGTTCGCGCTGCTGCCGCTGCCGCGCCGCACCCTGGTCACCGGCCTGCTCGCCGCCGCCCTGGTCAGCGTGCCGGCCCTGGCGACGGCGATCACGGCAGCCGGGCTGGTGGTCACCGCCGGTGCGCTCGGCGGCTGGGCGGCCGCCCTGGCCGGCGCGCTCGGCGTGGTCGTCGGGCTGCTCGTCTGCCTGGCCGGCGCCCGCGCGCTGACGAGCGCGTTCGCCACCATGCTGCGCTCCCGCCGGGTACGCGACCTGGCCGCCGTGCTGCTGGCCGTGCTGGCCGCACTGCTCGGGCCGCTGCAGTTGCTGGTGCTCGCGGCGGTACGGCAGACCGACTGGGGCCGGCTGGACGGTGTGGCCCGGGTGGTCGGCTGGACGCCGTTCGGCGCACCGTGGACCGTCGGTCTGGAGGTGGCCCAGGGCCGGGCCGGCGCGGCGGTGGTGAAGCTGCTGATCGCGCTCGCGACGCTCGGCGTACTCCTGTTCTGGTGGTCCCGGTCGCTGGAGACGGCGATGGTGGGCGCGGCGAGCAGCGGCCCCGCGCGGACGCCGCGCGGCGTGACCGGCGGCGCGGTCACGCAACTCTTCCCCCGCGCGGTGGGCTGGGCCCGGCGGGACCGGTTCGGCGCGCTCGTCGCCCGCGAGTGCCGCTACTGGTGGCGGGACGCCCGGCGGCGGGCCAACCTGATCACCGTGGCCGTGGTCGGTGTGTTCGTGCCGCTGATGGTCAACCTCGGCGGCGTGTCGTTCACCACCGAGGGCGGGGCGGAGTTCGGTGGCGGTGATTCCTCCCCGGCGCTGGTCAGCCTTTCCATGATCTTCGTCGGGGCGCTCGCGTCGTTGACGCTGGCCAACCAGTTCGGCTTCGACGGCAGCGCGTACGCCGCGAACCTGGTCGCCGGGGTGCCCGGCCGGGTGGAGCTGCGGGCACGGATGGCCGCGTTCTCGATCTACGTGCTGCCGATGCTCGTCGCGATCGCGATCGCGCTGGCCGTCATCCTCGGCCGGCCCGGATGGCTCGGCGTCATGGGTGGCGCGTTGATCGCCTCGTACGGCTGCGGGCTCGCGATCAACGCGTACGTCTCGGTGTTCGGCGCCTACTCGCTGCCCGAGTCGAGCAACCCGTTCGCCATGAACAGCGGTGCGGGTTTCACCAAGGGCCTGCTCACCCTGGTCTCCATGGTCGTCTCGGCGGTGGCGGCGGTGCCGTTCGTGGTGGCCGCCGCGCTGCTCGGCGACGTGTGGCTCTGGCTGGCGCTGCCGGTCGGCCTGGCGTACGGCGGGGGCGCGGCACTGCTGGGGGCGTACCTGGCGGGGGACACACTCGATCACCGGCAGCCGGAGCTGCTGGCCGCTGTCACCCCGAGGCGCTGATGCCCGTCGTCGAAGCGGTCACCACGGTCCCGGTTCCCCCGGAGCTGGCGTTCGCCGTCTCCCAGACCACCGCCCCGGTGCGGTACCGCTGGGATCCGTTCGTCCGCGAGCAGCACTTCGTCGACGGCGCGACGCGGCCCGGCCGGGGCGTGCGGACGTACACCCACTCCCGGCACGGACTGGTCATGGTCAGCGAGTACGTCTCCTGGTCACCACCGACGAACGTCGGCATGAAGATGGTGCGCGGACCGTGGTTCTTCGAGCGGTTCGGCGGCGGCTGGCGCTTCGCGCCCGGCCCGGAGCCCGGCACCACGCTCGCGACGTGGCGGTACAACTTCCGCTGCCGCCCCGCGTTCCTGCGCCCGGTCGCCGAGCGGATCGGGCAGTGGTTGCTCGGGCGCGACATCCGCCGCCGGATCGCCGGGTACGCGGCCGGCTGCGCCGACCCGGAGGTGCTGGCCGCCGCCCGCCGGCTGCTCGCCGACGACTGATCCGCGCGCCCCCGGCCGCCGTCAGGCGGTGCGGCGCATCACCGCGTAGACGGCGGGACCCTCGGAGAGGGCGAGCACGTTCACCAGATCCCAGCCGTAGTTCGACAGGTGCTCGACCGCCGCCAGGAGCAGCGGTAAGCCGCTTCTGCCCCACCTGTGCCGGGTGACGATCATCAGGTGCCGGTGCGGATAGGCCCGGAGATCGACCTGGCCGCCGAGGACGGCGTCGGCGTCGACCGTCCGTTCCTGGGCGATCTGGTGCGGGGGGATCAGCGACATGCCCGGCAGGGTAGGCGCCGGCGTCGAGCCGCGCCCGGGCCGGACCGGGCGGCACAATGTTTCACGTGAATCCAGAGCCGGGCGCGCAGATCCATTCCACCGACCCGTTCGCGGCACCGGCCGCGCAACGTTCACCGGTACGCCGGCTGCGCGGGCGGCTGGCCGCCCCGGTGACGCTCTGGACCGCGCCCGGCCCGGCCGGGCTGACCGTCTCGTCCACGCTCGTCGCCGAGGGCGAGCCGGACCGGCTGCTCGGGTTGATCGATCCGGAGTCGGACCTGTGGGCGGCGGTCGAGGACGCCGGGCGGTTCGCGGTGGCCGCGCTGGGCCCGCGGCACCGGCAGCTCGCCGACCGCTTCGCCGGGCTGTTCCCGTCCCCCGGCGGCCTGTTCGCTCTGGACGCCTGGACCGAGACGCCGTACGGCCCGGTGCCGGCCGACGCCGGCGGGTGGGCGGGCTGCCGCCTCGACACCGCCCGGGAGTACGGCTGGAGCCTGCTGATCGAGGCGACCATCGAATCGGTGGATCTGCCCCGGGACACCCCTCCGTTGCTCCACTACCGAGGCCGCTACCACGACCTCCCCGGCTGACCCCCCAGCTCCGTCGATCATGAAGTTGACGGCGCTCGGCGTCCGATTTGTCGCCGTCAACCTCATGATCGGCCGGGTGGGGGTGACCGGTTAGCGGAGTGATGTGGGTCACTGGGCGCAGTGGGGGTGCCGTTCGGCGCAACCGTTCGCCGCCGGGCGGCGGAGCCTTCCGGGGCCGGGAGCGCGCTCTCTACGGTGCGCGAAACTCCCCACGCCTTGCGAAGGTGGTGATCCACAGATGTCCACGGACACACCCGCGTCCGCACCCGCCGAGTCGGCGGCGGAACGGTACCTCGCCGTCCAGCGGTCGGACGAGTTCGCCGGGTTGCGGCGCACGCTGCGCGGCTTCGTCTTCCCGATGACCGTCGCGTTCTTCCTGTGGTACGCGCTCTACGTCATCCTCTCCGCGTACGCGCGGGGATTCATGGGCACGAAGCTGATCGGCAACATCAACGTCGCCCTGGTCTTCGGCCTGCTCCAGTTCGTCTCCACGTTCCTCATCGCCTGGTTCTACTCGCGGTTCGCCAACCGCCGGATCGATCCGGTCGCCGACCGGATCCGCGACGAGATGGGGGAGGTGACCCATGAACACGGTCCTCGCGGCTGAGGCGGGCAGCACCACCGCCCGGAACCTCACCATCACGCTGTTCCTGGTCTTCGTGGCCATCACGCTGGCGATCACCGTCTGGGCCAGCCGGCAGACCAAGACCGCCACCGACTTCTACGCCGGCGGCCGGTCCTTCTCCGGCTTCCAGAACGGCATGGCGATCGGCGGCGACTACATGTCGGCCGCGTCGTTCCTCGGCATCGCCGGCATCATCGCGCTCTACGGCTACGACGGCTTCCTCTACTCGATCGGCTTCCTGGTCGCCTGGCTGGTGGCGCTGCTGCTCGTGGCCGAACTGCTGCGCAACTCCGGCCGGTACACGATGGCTGACGTACTCGCGTTCCGGATGCGGCAGCGGCCGGTGCGGACGGCGGCGGCGGTCTCCACCATCACCGTGTCGATCTTCTACCTGCTGGCCCAGATGGTCGGCGCGGGCGCGCTCGTCGCCCTGCTGCTCGGCATCAAGCCGGACACCACGTTCCTCGGCATGGACGCCGACACCGCCAAGGTCGCCACCATCATCATGGTCGGTGCCCTGATGATCATCTACGTGACGGTCGGCGGCATGAAGGGCACCACGTACGTACAGATCGTCAAGGCGTTCCTGCTGATGGGCGGCGCGCTGGCGATGACGCTGCTGGTGCTCGCCAAGTACAAGTTCAACCTGTCCTCGCTGCTCGGCGACGCGGCCAGCGCCTCGGGCAAGGGAGCGGCGTTCCTCGAACCCGGGCTGCGCTACGGCGTGGAGACACCCGGCGACGCGCTGAAGACGTTCTACAGCAAGATGGACCTGCTCTCGCTGGGCATCGCGCTGGTCCTCGGCACGGCCGGCCTGCCGCACATCCTGATCCGCTTCTACACCGTGCCGACCGCGCGGGCGGCCCGCAAGAGCGTGCTCTGGGCGATCGGCATCATCGGCACCTTCTACCTGCTCACCCTGGCGCTCGGCTTCGGCGCGGCGGCGATCGTCGGCGGGTCGGAGATCACCGCGCAGGACAAGGCGGGCAACACCGCGGCGCCACAGCTCGCCGAGAAGCTGGGCGAGCAGTTCCTCGGCGGGGACCTGGGCGGCGCGACACTGCTGGCGATCATCGCGGCGGTCGCGTTCGCCACGATCCTCGCGGTGGTCGCCGGGCTGACCCTGGCGTCGTCGTCCAGCCTGGCGCACGACTTCTACGCCAACGTGATGAAGAACGGGCAGGCGTCGGAACGGCAGGAGGTGACTGTCGCCCGGGTCTCCGCGCTGGTGATCGGCGCGGTCTCGATCGTGCTGTCGATCTACGCGCAGAACCTGAACGTGGCGTTCCTGGTCGCGCTGGCGTTCGCGGTCGCCGCGTCGGGCAACCTGCCGGCGATCCTCTACAGCCTGTTCTGGAAGCGGTTCAACACCTCGGGCGCGGTCTGGGCGATCTACGGCGGCCTGCTCGCCGCCGTGGTGCTCGTCTTCTTCTCGCCGGTCGTCTCCGGCGTGCCGACGGCGATGTTCCCCGACCACGACTGGCACTGGTTCCCGCTGTCGAACCCGGGCATCATCTCGATCCCGTTCGGCTTCCTGTGCGGCTGGCTCGGCACGATCCTGTCGAAGGAGAGCGACGAGGAGAAGTACGCGGAGCTGGAGGTGCGCTCGCTCACCGGAGCCGGCGCGCACTGATCACCACCGTCGAGCGGGGTCCCTGCCTTACGCGGGGGCCCCGCCTCGCGTGTATAGGCTGACCGCCATGAAGGTCGCTCCCCGCTTCGGTACCGGACACCGCATCCTCGTCACCGGCGGCGCCGGTTTCGTCCCGTCACACCTGGTCGACCGGCTCGTCGAGCGCGGCTGCACCGTCGTGGTGCTGGACAACTTCGTCACCGGGTCCAAGGACAACGTGGCCCACCTGCTGGACAAGCCGACCTTCACCCTCGTCGAGGCGGACATCTCCGAAGGCCTGCCGCAGCACCCGGCGATGGCCGAGCGGTTCGACGCCATCCTGCACATGGCGTCCCCGGCCAGCCCCACCGACTTCGAGAAGCTGCCGGTGGAGATCCTCCGGGTCGGCTCGGTAGCCACGCTGGCGCTGCTGGAGCGGGCCACCGACGACGGCGCGCGGTTCCTGATGGCCTCCACCTCCGAGGCGTACGGCGACCCGAAGGAGCACCCGCAGCGCGAGACGTACTGGGGCAACGTCAACCCGATCGGCATCCGGAGCGTCTACGACGAGGCGAAGCGGTTCTCCGAGGCGGCCACCATGGCCTACCACCGCAGCCGGGGCACCGACACGGCGATCGTGCGGATCTTCAACACGTACGGCCCCCGGATGCGACCGGACGACGGCCGGGCCATCCCGACGTTCATCTCCCAGGCGCTGCGCGGGGAGCCGATCACGGTGCACGGCACCGGCAACCAGACCCGGTCGATCTGCTACGTCGACGATCTGGTGCGCGGCATCCTGCTGCTGCTGGACTCGACCGAGACCGGGCCGATCAACTGCGGCACCGAGCACGAGATGTCGATGCGGCAACTGGCCGAGACGATCGTGTCACTCACCGGAAGCACGTCCGAGGTGAGCTACATCACTCGTGCTTCCGATGACCCGGAGATGCGCCGCCCGGACCTGACCCTCGCCCGCGAACTGCTCGGATACGAGCCGAGCGTCACGCCCGAAGACGGCCTCCGACGCACCATCGAGTACTTCCGCGAGCGTCTCGGGTACTGAACCCGCCGAGGACGCGGCTGACATCGGCGCGCGTACGAGGGCGTCGGTGGCCCGGCCGACCTACCCTCGGTTACATGTCAGCGACCTCGTCTGCCGGCGCCCCGCTCCCCCGACACCTGAACCGGGGCGCGGGCCGCGCCCCGGTTCCCGGCTCCGGCCGGGCCGCCACCGGGCGTGCCCGGCCCTCGGAAACCAGGTGGTACCCCGCGCACGACGAGGCGCCCCGCTCCGGCGGTCCCGGCGGCCCGGCGGGCCCGGCCGGTCCCGGTGGTCCGGGCGGCGGCGGTCCGGGTGGGTCCGGCCGGCGTGGTCCCCGGCCGCGCTGGGGGCGCATCGGCCTGGTGGCCGGCGTGGCGGTGCTGGTGCTGGCGCTGCTCGGCGGCCTCGGCGCCTGGTTCTACGCCCGCAACCTGGACGACGACCTGGCGCGTACCGACCCGTTCGCCGGGATCACCGGGGGACGGCCGGCCAAGCAGGTCGAGGGCGCGTTCAACATCCTGCTCGTGGGCAGCGACTCGCGGGACCCGGACGCCCCTGTCGACGGCTCGGGCAAGTGGCGCGCGGACACCGTGATCGTCATGCACATCCCGGCCGACCACAAGAGCGCCTACCTGGTCTCGGTGCCGCGCGACCTGTACGTGCCGATCCCGGAGAGCGCCGGCGCGTCCTGCGACTCCGGCTCACGCAACAAGATCAACGCGGCGTTCGCGTTCGGCGGCCTGCCGCTGGCGGTGAAGACCGTGGAGTGCTTCACCGACGTACGCATCGACCACGTCATGGCCATCGACTTCGGCGGCTTCAAGGAGGTCACCGACGCGCTGGGCGGGGTCGACCTCAAGGTGGAGCGGACCATCACCTCGATTCACAAGCCGTACCGGACGTTCACCAAGGGCGTGAACCACATGAACGGCGCCGAGGCGCTGGACTGGGTCCGGCAGCGCAAGCAGTTCCCGGACGGCGACTTCGCCCGGATGCGGCACCAGCAGGAGTTCCTGAAGGCGCTGATGGACAAGGCGGCGAGCACCGGGACGCTCACCAACCCGAAGAAGCTGAACGACTTCCTCAAGGCGGTGACCGCCGCCGTCACGGTCGACCAGGGATTCTCGTTGACCGACATGGCAGTGCAGTTCCGCAGCCTGCGGGGCGAGAACCTGACGTTCGTCACCAGCCCGCACCTGGGCGGCCAGACCATCGACGGCCAGTCGGTGGTGGTGTCCGATCGGGAGAAGGCGCTGGCGATGTACAAGGCGATCGCCGCGGACCGGATGGCCGAGTGGATGCAGGCCAACCAGAAGGGTTCGGGCGACAGCGCGGGCGGCTGACGCCGGCACGGCACGACCTGTGTCGCGTGCTGGATCCTCGCCACCACGGAGGCCAACCGCCGACCGGCTCCTTACTCCTGCCCGTTCGGCCACACCCCGAGGATGTTGGCCGGGATTGACGGGAATTGCCGCCCGACGAGGTCGCAGAAACGAGAACCAGTACGTAAAGTGGTCCCGCCCCCGATCCCCGAGCTGGAGCACGCATGTCGGTCCAGACCAGCCGTCGCACCCACTCACCGGCACCCGGGTCATCCGGGCGGGTTCCTCCGGTCATCCCCACACAGCCCGGTTCCGGCGGTCGCGGTCCCGGCGGTGGCAAGAAGAAGCGCACGAAGCGCAAGGACCCGCTCTGGGCGAAGCTCACGCTCGTGCTCGGCGCCGTGCTGATGGTGACGAGCGGCGTGGCGATCGTCGGCAGCAAGGCGGTCATCGGCCAGGCCACCAACAACATCGCCCAGCGCAACCTGCTCGGCGAGGCGGGCAAGACCGAGGCCGAGGGTGGCAACAACCTCGAAGGCCCGATCGACATGCTGCTGCTCGGCGTGGACGCGCGGGCCCGCTGGGCCGCCGACGACGTCCGGGCCGACACGATCATCGTGCTGCACATCCCGGCCAGCCACGACCAGGCGTACCTGATCTCGATCCCGCGTGACACCGAGGCGCACATCCCGGCGTCCGACAACGGCTTCAAGGGCGGCACCGACAAGATCAACGCTGCCTTCCAGATCGGCGCGCGCAACGGCGGCGGCTGGGAGGGCGGCGCCCAGATGATGGCCAAGACCATCAAGGGGATGACCGGGATCAGCTTCGACGGGGCCGCGATCATCAACTTCGGCGGCTTCAAAAACGTCATCGACGAGCTCGGCACGGTGCGGATCTGCGTGACCGAGGAGGTCTCCTCCCTGCACATGTCGTACGTCGACGGCAAGCCGATGTGGAACGCGGACGCCAAGAAGACCGGCAAGGCGCGCAAGCCGGTGACGTACAAGAAGGGTTGCCAGGAGATGGAGGGCTGGCAGGCGCTGGACTACTCCCGGCAGCGCAAGACCCTTCGCAACGGCGACTACGACCGCCAGCAGAACCAGCAGCAGCTGATCAAGGCGATGGCCAAGAAGGCCTCCGAGAGCGGCACGCTGACCAACCCGATCAAGCTGAACGGGCTCATCAAGGCGGCCGGCAAGGCGTTCGTGCTGGACACCGGCGGCGTGTCGATCGAGGACTTCATCTTCACGATGAAGGGTGTGACCGGCAACGACCTCGTCACCCTGCGGACCAACGGCGGCACCTTCAACGGCAACGGCAACAACCGCGAGGTGCTCAACCAGCTCAGCATGGACATGTTCCAGGCGGTCAAGGACGACAAGCTGGCCGAGTTCGTGGTGAACAACCCGGACGTCCTCTCCACCCGTAAATGACGCTCTGACCTGCGCGAAAGCGATACCGGTCGGCCGATCCCCCCGTAGCCTGACGTGAGCGGGTCTCATGTCGCGGCTACGGGGGGATCGTCACGTCCAGGCCAGCACGGAACCGACGCGGGCGGGGTGGACCCGCCCGCCGGGCCCGGTTCCTGCTCGGCGCCGGGCTCGCCCTGGTGCTGCTGGCCACGCTCGGCGTCGCCGGTCTGCACTGGCTCACCTCGCGCTACGACCGCACCGTCGCCAAGGAGCAACTGCTCGACCCGGCCGCCCGGAAGAAGCGGACAGACCTGGACGGCGCACTCAACTACCTGCTGATCGGCTCGGACCACCGGCCCGGCGCGAGCCCGGAGGACCAGCGCTCCGACAGCATCCTGATCGTGCACGTACCGGCCGGGATGCGGCAGGCGTACCTGATCTCCGTGCCGCGCGACCTGCTGGTGGCGCTCCCCGCCGCGCCCGGATTCCCCGGCGGCCAGGACAAGGTGAACGCCGCGTACGAGCACGGCGGCGGCGGTGAGGGCGGCGCGCGGCTGCTCAGCACCACCCTGAGCCGGCTCACCGGGATCCGCTTCGACGGCGCGGCGCTCGTCGACTTCTCCGGCTTCAAGCAGGTGATCGACCAGCTCGGCGGCATCCGGATGTGTGTGGACACGCCGGTGCGCTCGATCCACACCCAGCACCAGTTCGACGCCGGCTGCCAGCAGATGGACGGCGCGCGGACGCTGGACTACGTACGGCAGCGCTACGACCTGCCCGGCGGCGACTACGACAGGCAGCGGCACCAGCAGCAGATGCTGCGGGCGATGGTCGACCGGGCCGGCCAGACGCGGCTGCGCGACGACCCGGTCAAGCTGGACCGGGTGCTGCGCGCGGCGGGCGGGGCGCTGACCGTGGACACCAACGGCGTACCCCTCGGCGAGCTGCTGTTCGCGCTGCGCGGCCTGCCCGCGGACGCCCTGCGCGGGGTCCAGGTGCCCTCCTACCCGCAGACCATCGACGGCGTCTCGTACGTGGTGCTCGACGACGGTGGCGCCGGGCTGTTCGCCGCGCTGCGCGACACGCGGGTGCCGCAGTGGGCCGGCGCGAATCCGCGCTGGGTCAACCGGCTGTGAGCGGCTCGGGCGACTAGGCTTGGTTACCGTGTTCGGAGCCTCACTACCCAGCGTCCCCGCGTCGGCCGTGCCCGACGACGTCTACCTGCTCGACGTCCGGGAGGACGACGAATGGGCCGCCGGCCACGCGCCGGCCGCCCATCACCTGCCGATGACCGAGCTGCCCGCCCGGATCGCCGAGATCCCGCAGGACCGCGACGTGGCGGTGATCTGCCGCTCGGGCGGACGGTCCGCCCAGGTGGTCGGTTACCTCATGCGCAACGGCTGGGACCAGGTGCGCAACGTCGACGGAGGGATGGGCGACTGGGCCGCCGCCGGCCGTCCGGTGGTAACCGACGACGGGCAGCCGGGCCGGGTCGCCTGAAGTCGGTGACGCGTCCGTGACCGCCCCCCTGGTCTTCGCCCATCGCGGCGCCTCGTACGACCTGCCGGAGCACACGCTCGCCGCCTACCTGCGCGCCCTCGACGAGGGCGCGGACGGGCTGGAGTGCGACGTCCGGCTGACCCGCGACGGGCATCTGGTCTGCGTCCACGACCGTCGGCTGGACCGCACCAGCAACGGCCGTGGGCTGGTCAGCGCGCGTACGCTCGCCGAGCTGGAGGCGCTCGACTTCGGCTCCTGGCACCGCGCCGCGACGCTCGCCGAGGACGACGTGCGGCTGGACGAGTCGCACACCCGGCTGCTCACGCTGGAACGGCTGCTCGACGCGGTGCTGGCGGCCGGGCGGCCGGTCCGGCTGCTGATCGAGACCAAGCACCCGTCGCGCTACCGGGGCGACGTGGAGCGGCGCCTGGTCGAGATGCTGCGCCGGTACGGGCTGGCCGAGCCCCGCCCGGACGATCCGGTCCAGGTGACCGTGATGTCGTTCTCGCCGCTCGCCGTACGCCGGGTCCGGGAACTCGCGCCGGCGCTGCCCACGGTGCTGCTGCTGGAGGTCCTGCCCCGCCTGCTGCCGCTGGGCCGGCTGCCGTTCGGCGCCCGGATCGCCGGTCCCGGCGTGGATCTCGTCCGGGCCCGCCCGCGCCTGGTCCCCGCGCTGCGCGCCGCCGGCAATTCGGTCTACGTCTGGACCGTCAACGAGCCGGAGGACCTGGAACTCGTGCTGGAAGCGGGCGTGGACGGGGTGATCACGGACCGGCCGGCCCGCGCGCTGGCCCGGTTGGGCCGGTGAGTCCCGTCGATCGGTACGGGGGACGGTCGACCGGCCGGGGGTGTCCCGGACGCGGACGGCGCGGCACACTCGGGACATGCCGGAGCGAACCGACTACCCCGCCTTCATCGCCGGCCACACCGCAGTGATCAATATGATCAACTCCGGCGAGTCCGGTCTCGCCGTGCTCACCCGACTCCTCGGCGAGGTCCAGCCGGCGGTCGGCGCGGCCGGCCTGGTCTTCGTGGAGTTCACCCCGGCCGGCGGACGGGTCGTCGCCGCGACCGGCAGCGCCGAGTTCGTCCTCGGCCGCCCGCTGCCCGCCACCGACCCGGCCACCGTCTGCCTGCTCGCCGGCCCGCCGGTACGGGAGGTCCGGGTCGACGCGATCCCCGGTGCGCTCGCCGACGAGGTCGCCGGCCGGGGCCTCTGCCGGATGATCGTGGCGCGCGCCGAGATCGGCGGGCTCACCGTCGGCAGCCTGCACGCGCTCTACCCGCTGGGCGAACCGCTGCAACCCTCGCAACGCGCCGTCATCGGCTACATCGCCGCCTGCGTCGCCCACATGTACGGCGACCAGACCGGCCTGCCCGTACACGGGGACGGCCCGGTCGTGGCGGCGCTCGCCGACGGCCTCGCGGTGGTGGACCGGGACGGCCGGGTCCGGCTCTGGAACCCGGCCGCGGTACAGGTGACCGGCCGGCCGGCGGACGAGGCGCTGAGCCGCCCGCTGCCGTTCCCGCTGCCGCCGCCCGGCCAGGTGCTCGACCACCGGCTGCCGGACGGCCGCTGGCTGCGGATCACCTCCGGCGAGCTGCCCGGCCCGAACGCGCTGCGCGTGGTCACCTTCCGCGACACCACCGACCAGCAGCGGCGCGACCACGACCGGGACCTGTTCGTCGCGGTGACCAGCCACGAGCTGCGTACCCCGGTCACCGTCATCAAGGGGTACGCGGACACGCTCACGGACCACTGGGACTCGCTGAGCGACGGCGACCGCAGGCAGGCCGCCCGGATCATCGGCCAGCGCGCGAACGAGCTGGCCCGCCTGGTCGACCGGCTGCTGACCGCCGCCACCGAGAACCGTCCCGGCGGTGAGCCGGCCGCGCCGTTCGACCTGGTCGACGCGCTGCGCGCGGCGGTGACCGACCTGCCGGCCGACGTCCGGCACCGGGTCGTGCTCGACCTGCCCGCCGACCTGCCGAAGGCGCTCGGCGACCGGCACAGCCTCGCCACTGTGCTCACCGAACTGGGCACCAACGCCGGGAAGTACTCGCTGCCGGACACGCCGATCGAGATCACCGCCGAGGCGAACGAGCGGACCGTCTCGTTCCGGGTGGCCGACCGGGGCATCGGCATCCGCCCGGAACACGTGGAGCGGGCCTTCGAACGGTTCTGGCAGGGGGAGTCCGGCGACCGCCGCCGCTATCCCGGCGCCGGGCTCGGCCTCTATCTCGTCCGCCAGATCGTTGAACAGCAGAATGGATGGGTATCCCTCCGGCCCAGAGCCGGTGGCGGTACGGTCGCAGAGGTGCGGCTGCCCCGGGGCTGACCCGGGGCGCTCACGGGCGGGGAAGGAACGACGTGTCGACTGGTCCGGCCGAACGGTCGTGGTGCGTGGTGGTGCCCCACGACGCCACCGGCGCGCGCCTGGCCCGGCACCGCCTCGCCGACGAGCTGACCGGCGTCGTACCCCCGGTCCTGATGGCCGACCTGGTCGCGGTCCTCGCCGAACTGGTCGGCAACGCGGTCCGGCACGCCGACGCCCTGCCCGGCGGCGTGGTGCGGGTCGCCTGGCGGCTGCGTCCGACCGAGCAGGGGCCGAGCATCGAGCTGCGGGTCACCGACGGCGGTGCCGGTGCCGGCCCGTGCATGCGTACCGCCTCGCCGGACGCGGCCGACGGGCGTGGGCTGCACATCGTCGCCGGGCTCGCCAGCGGCTGGGGGGTGGAGCGCGACGGTCTGGGCCAGAGCGTGTGGGCCCGGTTCGACCCGGTCCCGGCGCATCGGACGGACCTGGTCGCCGCGGGCTGACCGGCGCGACAGCCGGGTCCGGCCCCCACCGCCGGGGCCCGGCATCTAGGCTGTCTCGCCATGGGCGAGCGGAGCGGAGCGGGCGCATGAGCAAGCGTCGGAAGAACCAGCGGGCCGTCGAGGCCACCCCGAAGCGGGAGAAGGTGCGCGACGTCTTCGTGCCCCGGCCGTTCGAGGGCCTGGCCGACGAGCCGGAGTGGATCGCCCTGCGCGAGCTGGTCCCGGCCGCGTCCGCGCCGCTGCGGCTGACCCCGGAACTGATCGAGGAGTACGGCGACCGGCCGGTCACGCTGGCCACCGTGCTGCCGATGGCCGCCCCGGCGATGACCAAGCCGGACGGGCGGGTCTTCATCGGCCTGCAGCGGCACCAGCAGTCCGGCGACGTCTCCCGCGACCTGGCCGACGCGCTGATCTCCGCGCTGCGTACCGAGCCGGGCGGCCAGGTGAGCGTGCCACCGCTGCCCGGGCCGGGCCCCCGCCTCCAGGACATCCTGGTGGACGGCCCGCTGGAGATCACCATGCACGACGGGTTCGACTTCTGGCTCGACCCGGGCGCCGCCGACGACCCGAACGTGCAGGCGTCCCTGGAGCGGGCCAACTCGGCGATCTACCCGACGGTCAAGCTGGCCGCCGCGCGGGCCGCGTACTGGTGCCAGGTGCCGGAGAAGGCCCACGTGCGCCTGGTCCTGCCGGAGGACGAGGACGCCGCGCTGGACGCGCTGTCCCGGCTCGCCGCGGCGGGCGCGCTGACACTCGGCGACGACACGAAGTTCGCTGGCATGTTCCGGGCACACGGACGGCTGGCGCCGGTCTGGGACCTGCCGGAGGACACCCCGGCCGCCGAGTGGGAGGCGCCGGTGGCGGAGTTCGCCAAGCGCTACGCCGAGGCGGTGGCGGAGCGGGAGCCGCTCGACGCGGCCGGCCGCCGGGCCCGCCAGGGCCTGCTCGGCCGCCAGCTGACGCTGCGCTGACGGCTCCGGGTCAGGCGGCCCCGCCCTTCTCCCGCACCAGCGGGCAGGACATACAGCGCGGGCCGCCCCGCCCGGAGCCCAGTTCCGACCCGGCGATGGCGATCACCTCGATGCCGGCGCGTTCCAGTTGCGCGTTGGTCTCCACGTTGCGCTCGTAGCCGACGCAGAGCCGGGGCGCGAGCGCGAGCGTGTTGTTGCCGTCGTCCCACTGCTCGCGTTCGGCGGTGACCGGGTCGAGGCCGGTGTCGATCACGCGGAGCTGGTCGAGGTCCATCGCGTCGGCGGCGGCCCGCAGGAACGGCGCCGGCCCGTCGACCCGCAGGTCGTCGCCGTCCGCGCCGGCGATGACCGTGTACGCGGACAGCTCGTGGGCGACGTTCGGGTACATCAGCACGGCGTCCACGTCGACCATCGTGCAGATCGTGTCCAGGTGCATGGTGGCGCGTTCCTGCGCGATCGGCACCACCAGGATGGTGTGTGCCAGTCCGGCCGCGAACACCTGCCGGGCCAGCCGTTCCGCACCGGCCGGGGTGGTGCGCTCACCGACACCGACGGCGAGCACTCCCGGCGCGAGCAGCAGCACGTCGCCGCCCTCCAGATGCTCCAGCCGGGGGTGGTAGACGAACTCGGTGCCGGCGAAGCGCGGGTGGTGGCGGTAGATGGCGTCGGTGAGCGTGGTCTCCCGCCGCCGGGCCGGCATGGCCAGGCTGGTCACACCGACCCGGTCGCCGATCCAGACCGACGAGTCGCGGGTGAACAGCAGGTTCGGCAGCGGGTCGATGACGAAGTCGTGCCGGTTCATGAGCGTCCAGACCAGACCGCCGGGGCGGTCGGCGCCGAGCCGCAGTTCCTCGTGGGCGAGCCCGGCGGTGAGCACGTCGGCCAGCCCGGCCGGGTCGAGGTACGTCAGATGGTCGGCGACCCGGCGCCGCAGGGTGTGGCCGAGCCGGCGGGACCGCAGCACCTGCTCGGTCAGCTCGGCCCGGGCGTCTGCCACGGCGAGCGTCTCGACCAGCAGGTCGACCAGATAGAGCACCTCGACCCCACGGGACCGCAGCGCCGCCGCGAACGCGTCGTGCTCCTCCTGCGCGCGTCCCACCCACGGGATAGCGTCGAACAGGAGACTGTCGTTGTTGCGTGGGGTGAGGCGGGCCAGTTCCGGTCCCGGGCGGTGCAGCAGCACCGTCCCGAGTCGGGCGACTTCGCTGTCCACATAGTGGGTCACTCCCGCAGCCTAGGGCAGGCTTGCGCAGCATCCGGAAAAGAAGTGTGAATGAATATGGCATTCATCCGCACTCACTCCGGCGGTCCAACTTGCCGAGCCCCCGGGGGCGCAACGTAGGGTAGTGGAGACATAACTTCGAGAGACCTTTTGCCGGAGGTCGCGATGACTGTCTTTCCCGCTCGTCGAGCCGTACCGAGCAGGGCACTGCCGCCCCGCACGGTGCCGCACTCCCGGGTCGAGCCCACCTCGGTGCTCGAGCCGGCCCGACCGACTCCATTGGAGTGGGCCCGGCGTCGCCGGGCGGAGCGGGGGGCCCGCCGGTTGGAAGCGGCAGGGGCCCGCGCCCTGGGCCAACTCGACCACCTCGGTCCCGCCTGGCACGTCATCGAGTGGCCCCGGACGGATCCGGCCGACATGCTGCTCGACCGCGACGGCGACGACCGGGCCGGGTTCCTGGCCATCGGCCCGAGCGGCTTGTTCGCGGTCACCATCGCCGACCACGGCCGGGCCCGGGTGCTGGTGGCCGGAGACGTGGTCCAGATCAACGGCAAGCGCCCGCCGTACGTGGCGGAGGCACGCCGGGACGCCAAGCGCGCCAGCAAGGCCCTCTCCGACGCGGTCGGCCTGCCGATCCCGGTCACCCCGGTGCTGACGTTCGTCGGCTCCGGGGTGATCAGCGTCTACGGCCTGCCGAAGGACTGCCTCATGGCCACCCACCGCGAGCTGGACCGCCTGCTCGTGGCCGGCGGGAACCGGATCAGTCCGGCCACCGCCGAGAAGCTCTCCCGCGTCGCCCAGGCGCCGGCGACCTGGTTCAACGGCACGTACCGTCCATCCGCCGACTACCGGTGGTATGACGAGGGCCGAACGGCCGCTGACAAGCGGGCCGCCCGCCGGTAACGTCTCCGGCGACGCCACGCGGCCCCCGGCACCGCCCCCGACTGGTTCCGTCGGTCCGCGCCGTCGCCGGCCGCCCGGCAGCCGATGCTTCCGCCGCACCGACCGGCTAGCGTGGACAGACCGTCGGTGTACATAGGAGGCGCGGTGGCCCACGTCGAACTCTCACTCTCGGAAGTGTTCGCGCCCGCGGCATCCACCGAGCAGGAGTCCGACAACTTCGGGCAGTGGTCCGGCATGGTCTCCCGGGCCGCCGAGCCGTGCCTGCTGATCGACGCCGGCACCACTGTGGTGGCGATCTCCTCGTCCGGCTGCGACCTGCTCTGCCTGGGCGCCCCGGAGGACGTCATCGGCCTGCCGCTGCTGGAGGGTGGCCTGCGCCTGGTCGACTTCACGGCCAGCCCGAGCGAGCTGACCGAGCAGGAGACCGACAAGATCCCGCCGTTGCTGGCGCTGCACTCCGGGCGGCTCGCCCGCGGCCTGCTGCGCGTGCAGGGGCCCGGCTCCGACGCCGGCCGGACGGTCGACGCCATCTCCACGCCGGTGCTCACCGACGGCGCGGTGGCCGGCTCGCTCACCTTCCTCTCCGCGGTCTGACCGGCGACGAGAGCCACGCCCTTCACCCGGGCCGGTCATCCTCCTACGATGGCCTCGGCCCCACCACACGACGACATCCCTCGATGCCCGAGGACGCCCCCGTGCCCCGCACCCCACAGCCCCGACGCCGCCACCGCCCGCTGGCACTGCTGACGCTGCTCGCCCTCGCCGCCTGCGGCACACCACCCGAACTGCGCGCACCACCACCCGCCGCGGCCACGCCCGTACCGGCCCCGACGGCGTCCGCCACGCCGACCCCGAGCGCCACCCCCACCCCACCGGCGCCCGTCCTCCCGCCCACGCTCTCCCCGTCCGTGCCGTCGTCGGCGGCGCCCTGCCGGGGGCGGCCCTCCGGCGACCGGATCGTCGCGCTGCTGCGCGGCTCCGCAGGCGTGCTGCCCCGCGACGTCCGGGTCACGGTGGCGACCGGTCCGCTCTGCGCCGACGGTTGGCAGTACACCGTGCTGACCGTCCCCGGGCACGAGGAGTTGCAGGTGGTCACGCGCGGCGAGACCGGCACGCCGAGGCTGGTCACCGCCGGCACCGACGTGTGCGGCATCGAGGTGCGGACCGTGGCGCCGGCCGGCATCCGTACCCTGGCCTGCGACGGCACGCCGGGTGCGTAGGCTGGTCGGCATGCCGGGAACACCGCCGACCCGCTTCGTCTACCTGGGCCCCGAGGGCACCTTCGCCGAGCAGGCGCTGCGCACGGTGCCCGCCGCCGAGCGCGGGGACCGCACACCCGCCCGCAGCGTCGGCGAGGCGCTCGACGCGGTACGCGCCGGAGAGGCGGACGCGGCACTGGTGCCGCTGGAGAACTCCATCGGCGGCGCGGTCGGGGTGACGCTCGACGAACTGGTCGAGGGCGACCCGCTGGTGATCACCCGCGAGGTGGTCCTGCCGGTGGAGTTCGTGCTGGCCGCCCGCGCCGGCACCACGCTGTCCGACGTCCGCGCCGTCGCGGCCCACCCACAGGCGTCCACCCAGTGCCGGGGCTGGCTGCGGGAGCACCTGCCCGACGCCACAGTGGTCGACGTGCTCTCCAACGGCGCCGCCGCGGCCGGGGCGGCCGGCGGCGAGTACGACGCCGCCATCTGCGCCCCGATCGGCGCGAGCCGGCACCGGTTGGCGGTGCTCGCCGACAAGATCGCCGACCACTCGGACGCGGTGACCCGGTTCGCGCTCGTGGCCCGCCCCGGGCCGCCCCCGCCGCCCACCGGCGACGACCTCACCTCGCTCGCGGTGTTCCTCGCCCACGACCGGGTGGGCGCGCTGCTCGCGGTGCTGATGGAGCTGGCGGTACGCGGCGTGAACATGACCCGGATCGAGTCCCGCCCCACCGGCGAGGCGCTCGGCCGTTACGTGTTCTTCCTGGACTGCGCCGGGCACGTCGCCGACGTACGCCTCGGCGAGGCGTTGCAGGGGCTGCGCCGGGTCTGCGCCGACGTGCGGTTCCTGGGGTCGTACCCCCGGCACCGCTGGAGCACGGCGGGTGGCCAGCCGACGCCGGTGCCGCCCGGGCTCACCGACGCCGACTACGCCGACGCGGCGGCCTGGGTGGCCCGGCTGCGGGCCGGAGAGCTGAGCTGACCGGCCCGGGGCGACCTCGGCGGACACCCCGGGCACCGGAGGTCACTGCAGCAGGCCGCCGAGCACGCCGCCCTGCTGCTGGGAGCCGCTGCCGGCCACCGGAGGCTCCTCCGAGGGCTGGACCACCACGAAGCCCTGCCCGGCGAAGCTCATCGTGAACGCCTCGCCGGTGCTGCGGCCGAGCAGCGTGCCGAGGCCGAGCTGCTCGGCACGGTGGTAGCCGGTCTGGAGGTTCGCCGACCAGCAGACCGCCGCCTGCGGGTCCACGTACGTCGGCGCGTCCACGTTCAGCACCACCGGGGTGCCCTTTGTGGTGATGGCGATCCGGCCGTGCCCGGTGAAGACACAGTTGAACAGGCCGGAGGAGGACGCGAAACCGGCGCCGCCGACCATCTTGATGTCGTACTGAAGGGTCGGGTCGAACGCCAGCACGCTGGAGCCGTTAATGGACAGCGCGTCGCCCGGCTCCAGGTCGATGATGTGCACGTCCTTGGCGAAGTCGGCGAGGAACACGTCACCGCGGCCGGAGAGCTTCATCAGCGGCACGCCCTCACCGGTGAGCCGCTGCTTGATGAACTTGCCGATGCCGCCGGAGCCGAGCGCCTGGAACTGCACCTGCCCCTGGTAGGCGACCATCGAGCCGACGCGGGCCATCGCCTCGCCGTTCAGCTCGATCTTCAGCATCTTGGCGTTCTGCAACCGCATGCCCGGCTGCTGGGACTCCTTCTCAAGGTTCTCCGCGGAGAACAGCGCGCTGCGCATGGGTTTTCCTCCCGCATCAGGTTCTGCCTGATCCGCAGGTTAGGGGACCGGCGCAACCGCCGGGACCAGCCGGGCGGGGACGCGCCGGAGGCCGGTCAGCCCCAGCCCAGGGCGTGCAGCCGCTCGTCGTCGATGCCGAAGTGGTGGGCGATCTCGTGCACCACGGTCACCGCCACCTCCTCGACGACGTCGTCGTCGGTGTCGCAGATCGCCAGGATCGGGTTGCGGTAGATCAGGATGCGGTCGGGCAGCACGCCTGAGTAGTCCCAGCCGCGATCGGTGAGCGCGTGCCCCTCGTACAGGCCGAGCAGGTCCTCGCCCGGCGGCGGGTCGTCCTCCACCAGGATGACCACGTTGCTCATCAACCCGAGCAGTTCCTCGGGCACCTCGTCGAGCGCCTCGCCGACCAGTTCCTCGAACCGGTCCCGGCTCATCTCCACGGCCACGCGGCCCGGTCACTCCCTCCGGTCGGGCACACCGCACGGCGAGGGCGTCCCGCGGGACACCCTCGCCGTGCCGTGCGCGATGTCAGGCCAGACGGGCGTTCAGCGTGATCTGCGCGCCCGGGGACAGCAGCCGGGAGATCGGGCAGTTCTCCTTGGCCGCCTCGGCGAGCTTGGTGAACTCGGTCTGGTCGATGCCCGGGACCTGGCCGACGGTCTCCAGGTCGATGCGGGTCACCGTCATGCCGGCGTCGGTCTTGTCGAAGTGCACCTTGGCGGTGGTCTCCACCGCCGACTCCTGGGCGCCGGCGTCGGCGAGCTGCTTGGAGAGGGCCATCGAGAAGCAGCCGGCGTGCGCGGCGCCGATCAGCTCCTCGGGGTTGGTGCCCTCGCCCTCCTCGAAGCGCGACTTGAAGGAGTAGTTGCCGGACAGGCCGCCCTTGCCGGTGCGGACGGTGCCGGACCCCTCGGTGAGGTTGCCCTGCCAGCGAGCGGATGCGGTACGGATAGGCATGGCACCGACGCTAACCGAAAGCGGGCCGTACCGCACCGGACCTCGGGTCGCGATCCCGGCCGGTGGGCGCGGGCTGTGCCATGATTCGACCCAGGCCCGCGTACGGGAAGGGTGGCCATGTCGCAGGATCTCCCCGTTCCCCGGCAGGACAAGCGGATCCCCATGCAGGACAACAGGTCCGACGACACCACGATCGTCGAGTGGGGCGACGCCGAGCCGGAGTCGTCCGGCCGGGCCGGGCGCTCGCTCGCCGCGCTGAGCCGGGACCGTCGCCTGCCGACGGTGCTCACCGGGCTCGGCGCGGTGGCCGCTGTCGCCTCGCTGATCGGCGAGTGGCTGGTGATCGCGGTGCCGGCCGAAGTCCGGGGCGGCGAGACACCCACCCGGCTGACGAACGGCATCTCCGACATCGGCGGGTTCGGGACGGCGTACCTGGTGGGTGTGCTCGGGCTGTCGGTGGCGGTGGCGCTGGCGCTGCGCGGCACCCCGGCGGTACGGCAGCACGCCCGGCTGGCCGGGCTGGGTCTTGCCGCGGGCGTGCTCGGGGTGCTCGTCGCGACCGCCGCCTCCCTCGAACAGATCGCCCGGCGCATCCTGTTCTTCGTCGGTGAGCAGCGCCTCCAGGTCGAGCACGGACGCGGCCTGGTCAGCGCGTTCGTCGCCGTCGCGCTGCTGGCGGGCGCGCTGTACCTGGCCGGCCGGGCGGCCGGCGGTGTGACCGGCGACGCGGAGCCGGACGGGGAGCGGCCCGGCCGTGGCCGCCGGGCGGACGAGGACGATCTGCCCCCCGCCCCGGCGGACCTGACTGTGCAGCCCACGACGCCGTTCGCCGACCCCGACCGGTCCCGCTGAGCCAAGCCCGGCAGGGCGTACGCCGGCCACCGGGGCTTCGCCGCCGATTCGCCGGAAAGCCGTGGTTGCCGCCCGTCGCGCGAGATACGGTTGCTGCCCGCCGTCCCATGGTCGCGGCACCGAGGACCTGGTCGGCCGGCGTGACGGCGGCGGGCGAAGGAGGAACCATGACCCGCCCGGGGCTGCCCAAGCTGATCGCCACCGACCTCGACGGCACGCTCGTCCGCAGCGACGAGACCGTCTCCGCGTACACCCATCGGGTGCTGGACCGGGTGCGGTCCGCCGGGATCCCGGTGGTCGGCGCGACCGGCCGCGGACCGCGCCTGACCGAACTCACCCGCAACGACATCCGGGCCGCCGACTTCCTGGTGATGGCCGGCGGCGGCCGGGTGGTGGACCAGAGCGACCCCGAGGGGCCGCTGGTGCTGCGCGACGAGCGCCTGCCCGGCGAGGTGCTGGCCCGGATCCTCACCGACCTGGAGGCGGCGGTCGGTCCGCTGACGGTGATGGTGGAGGCGTCGGACGAGCACGACGCGCCGCTGTGGGGCGACTACCACCCGAGCTGGCCCTACCCGGACCGGTTCGAGGCGCGCAGCCGGATGGAGTGCCTGTCCTGCGACGTGATCAAGGCGTTCGCGCGGACCGCCGACCACCACGTCGACGAACTGCTGGCGGCGGCCCGCGCGGTCGTGCCGCCGGAGGTTGCCACGCTCACCCAGGCCGGGCTCGGCTTCGTCGAGATCTGCCCGCCGCGCACGGACAAGGCCAGCGGGCTGAGCGTGGTCGCCGAGCGGCTCGGCGTGGACCCGGCCGACGTGCTGGTCTTCGGCGACCAGCCGAACGACCTGCCGATGTTCGGCTGGGCGGGGTGGGCGCGGGTGGCGGTGGCGAACGCCCACCCGGAGGTGCGCGCCGCGGCGGACGAGGTCACCCTGCGCAACGACGACGACGGCGTGGCCGTCTACCTGGACCGACTACTGTCCCGGTGATGCAGGAAACCCCTCGCCTCGTCGCCAGCGACATCGACGGCACGCTGCTGCGCGACGACCGGACGCTCAGCCCGCGTACCGCCGCGGTGCTGGCCCGGGTCGCCGCCGCCGGCACACCGGTGGTCCTGGTCACCGGCCGTCCGATCCGCTGGCTCCAGCTCGTGTACGAGCAGCTCGCCGAGCCGCTGCCGGCGATCTGCGCCAACGGCGCGGTGGTGTACGACCCGGACACCGACCAGGTGCTGCGGGCCGACCCGCTCGCCCCGGAGTTGCTGGCCGAGGTGGCCCGGCGGCTGCGGGCCGAGGTGCCCGGCGTGAGCCTCGCCGTGGAGATCGTGGACAGCCGGCAGATGCGGCACGAGGCGGACTATCCGCTGCGCTGGGACGCCGACCACGACGCGATCCGGGCGGTCGAGTCGCCGGAGGAGCTGCTCGCCGCGCCCGCGGTGAAGCTGCTGGCGCGGGCGAGTGAGCAGGACCCGGACGTCTTCGTGCGGGTGGTGGCGGGCGCGCTGGAAGGGCTGGCCGAGGCGACGCACTCGTCGTACAGCGGGCTGATCGAGATCTCCGCCGCAGGCGTGACGAAGGCGGCCGGCCTGGCCTGGTACGCGGAGCGGCTGGGCGTCGACGAGCGGGACGTGCTGGCCTTCGGCGACATGCCGAACGACGTGCCGATGCTGGCCTGGGCCGGGCGGGCGGTGGCGGTCGCCAACGCCCACCCGGCCGTACGGGAGATCGCACACGAGGTCACCGGGCCGAACACCGAGGACGGTGTGGCGGCGTACCTGGAGAAGGTCTTCGGGGTGGACTGAGCGGCCGGGGCGCCTCACGCGCCCCGGCCGGCGGGTCACAGGTACTGGCCGGGCGCGTGGCCCTCGGCGCTCCCGGGCATCCCGGGCATGCCCGGGATCACGCCGCCCGGGCCGCTGGGCAGCGCCTGACGGCCGGAACGCATCTGCTCCAGCTGGACGCGGGCGGCCATCTGCTGGGCCACGAGCGCGGCCTGGATGCCGTGGAACAGCCCTTCCAGCCACCCCACGAGCTGGGCGTGCGCGATGCGCAGCTCGCCCTCGCTCGGCGTCTGCTGCTCGGTGAACGGCAGGGAGATCCGCTCCAGCTCCTCGCGCAGCTCGGGGGCGAGGCCCTCCTTCAGCTCGACGATCGAGCGTTCGTGGATCTCCCGCATCCGGTTCCGGCTGGCGTCGTCCAGCGGCGCGGCCTTCACCTCCTCCAGCAGCTGCTTGATCATGCTGCCGATCCGCATCACCTTGGCCGGCTGCTCGACCAGGCGGGTCGGGTCCTCGCCCTTGCCCTCATCGGTCTGCACCGTGCCGACCGGGCGGCCGTCCGGCCCGACCACCACCACGGTGCCGGGGATGCCATCGTTGCCCTGTTCGTCGTCGTGTCCGGCGGAGTGCGCTTCGGTCATGGCACCCATCTTTACCCACGCGAACCAGGTGCACGCGGCCGGACCGGGGGGCGCTACCGTCGCCGCATGCTCTCCGACCCGCGTGAGGTGCTGACCCGCCCGTCCCCGCCCCCGGATGCCACAGTCGCCTACGGCGACCACCCGGACCAGTGCGCCGACCTGCGCCGGCCGGCCGGCGACGGGCCACCCCGGCCGCTGGTGGTCGTGGTGCACGGCGGCTTCTGGCGGGCGGAGTACGACCGTAGCCACACCGGTCCGATGGCGGCGGCGCTCGCCGCGCTCGGACACCCCGTCGCGCAGGTCGAGTACCGCCGGACCGGCCGGCCGGGCGGTGGCTGGCCGCACACGCTCACCGACGTCCGCGCCGGGATCGCCGCGCTGCCGGAGCTGGCCGCCGCCGCGCTGCCCGGCCGGGTGGCGCCGGTGCCGCCGATCCTGGTCGGTCACTCCGCGGGCGGGCACCTGGCCCTGTACGTGGCCGCGCAGGCCCCGGAGACGGTCGGCGGGGTACTCGCGCTGGCACCGGTCGCCGACCTCGCGCAGGCGTACCGGCTGGACCTGGACGGGGGTGCGGTGGCCGCGCTGCTCGGCGGCGGCCCGGAGGAGGTGCCGGACCGGTACGCGGCGGCGGATCCATCGGCATTGGTGCCCGTTCGCACACGCACGGTAGTTGTTCATGGCGAGGCGGACGTCCAGGTCCCCGTGGCGATCAGCCGGTCCTGGGTGGCCGCCGATCGGGCCGCCGGCGGCTCCGCCACGCTCGTTGAGCTGCCCGAATGCGAGCATTTCGGACTCATCGCCCCGGGCTCCACCGCCTGGCCCCTGGTCATCGAGGCGTTGCGGTCGCTTCACGATGATCTTCAAGGCATTGACGCAGCGTCGCCGAGCAGGTAGAACGCCGAAGGGGTGTGCACCATGGCCACCCCGTCGGGAAGGAAATCGGTGGCACAGATGAACCGCAGGCGGGCGCTGCAACTGCTGGCCGCGCTGGGTACCACCGGACTGGCGGCGGGCTGCGGCTCCGGTGACGACGACTCCGGAGAGCAGGCCGGATCCGGCAGCCCGATCAAAGTCGGGCTGATCGTGCCCGGCAGCGGGGCGAACAAGGCCATCGGCGACGAGATCACCAACGGCTTCCAGCTCTTCCTCAGCATGCGCGGCCAGCAGATCGCCGGCCACCCGGTCACGCTCGTGACCGCCGAGGAGGGCGACACCGCCGCCACCGGCAAGGCCGCCGTCGACCGGCTGCTCAAAGAGGGCGTGCTCGCGCTCACCGGCGTGGTCAGCCCGACCGTGATGACCGGGATCAAGGACGCCGTCGAAGAGGCCCGGGTGCCGCTGCTCGGCTCCAACGCCTCCCCGTCGACGCTCCAGGGTGTGGTCTACATCTGGCGCACGTCGTACGTCCTGACCGAGCCCGGCGAGGCGCTCGGCGAGTACCTGCGCCAGAAGCTGGACGCGTCGAGCCGGATCGCCATCTTCGGCACCCGCGGCCCGGGCAGCCAGGACGTCGTCGAAGGGCTGCGGCGCGCGTACGAGCGGGGCCGCCGGCTCACCGAGGACCCGATCTTCACCGACGACGACCCCAACCCCTCCCGGACGCTCTACTCCGGGCCGATCCGCAAGGCGCTCGGGCGCAAGCCGGACGCGGTCTTCTGCCACTACTCCGGCGCGCAGGCCGTGCAGTTCGTCAAGCAGCTCTACGCCCAGGGCTACCGGGGACCGATCTACGCCCCCGGGTTCCTCACCGAGGGCACCGCGCTCGACCAACTCGACGACGGGGAGAAGGGCCGCGAGCGCAAGCTGATCCAGTCGTACGGCATCGAGACCGCGCTGAACTACTCGGCCGACCTCAACAACACCGCGAACCGGATCTTCGCCTCCGCGTACCGGAAGACGTTCAACTCGGCGCCGACCACGTACGCGATGGCCTCCTACGACGCCGCGCTGGTGCTGGACAAGGCGATCCGGCTGGCCGGGGCCAACCCGTCGCCGCAGCAGGTCAACCTGGCGCTCGGCAAGATCGGCCAGGTGGACAGCCCGCGCGGCACCTGGCAGTTCAACCAGACACGTACCCCACAGCAGAAGTGGTACCTGCGCCGGGTGCAGACCGACGGCCGGCTGCTCTCCAACGTCGTGATCAACGAACTGGCCACGCTGGGCTGACCGGCGCCCGTACACGTCGAAGGGCGGTCTCCCCGCGGGGAGGCCGCCCTTCGTCCGCGCCGGCTCAGTGCCGCAGCTCGGCGACGCAGCACTTCACGCTGCCGCCGCCCTTCTTCAGCTCGGCCAGCTCCACTCCGACCGGGTGGTAGCCGGCCGCCTTCAGCGTGCCGGCCAGCCGGGTCGCCTCGCTGTTCAGCACCACGTTGAGCCCGTCGCTGACCAGGTTCAGGCCGAACGCCAGCGCGTCCTCGTCGTCCGCGACGATCGCGTCCGGGAAGAGCTGGGCCAGCACCTGCTGGCTGGCGTGGGAGAAGGCGCCCGGGTAGTAGACGATGTTCTCGTCGTCGATCGAGGCCAGCGCGACGTCCAGGTGGTAGAAGCGCGGATCGACCAGGTGCAACGAGACCACCGGCCGGCCGAGCGCCTCCTGCGCCTGGGCGTGCGCGGCCGGCTCGGTCCGGAAGCCGTAGCCGGCGAGGATCAGGCCGCCGTGCGCGTCCGGCAGGTACGCGAAGTCACCCTCGCCCTCGTTCGTCTCGCTCGGCGCGATGAACCGCCAGCCCCGCTCCTCGTAGAACGCCCGGTGCGCGGCGGCCTCGGCGGACCGCTGCTCGTGCTTGAACCGGGCGCCGTAGGCGGTGCCGTCGACCACGAAGGCGCCGTTCGCGGCGTAGACCATGTCCGGCAGGCCCGCCTCGGGGGTGAGCAGGTGCACCTCGTGCCCCAGCCCGACGAGCGTCTCCCGCAGCCGGTCCCACTGCTTGACCGCCAGGTCGGCGTCGACCGGCGTGGTCACGTCCATCCACGGGTTGATCGCGTACTCGACCGTGAAGTGCTCGGGCGAGCACATGAGATATGTCCGCTTTCGCGGGACTCGCTGCTGGTTCACGGTCACCAAGAGTAGGTACGGTACAACTTTGGTAACAGCCACAAGCATTGCTTCCCGGGAGCAGAACGTTGCAGATTGACGCGGTTGACCAGCGAATCATTGCGCTACTCGTCGCGGATGCTCGCGCCTCGTACGCGGACATCGGCAGCCGGGTGTCACTCTCCGCCCCCGCCGTCAAGCGACGGGTCGACCGCCTCCGATCCGCCGGTGTGATCCGGGGGTTCACCGCCGTCGTCGACCCGGCCGCGGTCGGCTGGACCACCGAGGCGTTCGTCGAGCTGTTCTGCGCCGGCCGGACCACACCGGCGCAGATCGGTGCCGCCGCCCGCCGGCATCCCGAGGTGGTCGGCGCGTACACCGTCTCCGGGGAGGCGGACGCGCTCGTGCACCTGCGCGCCGCGGACATCTCTCACCTGGAGGAGGCGCTGGAACGGCTGCGCGCCGAATCGTTCGTCACCTCGTCCCGCAGCACCATCGTGCTCTCCCGGCTGGTCGAGTCCCCGGGCGTCGGGCCGTCCACCCCTTGACCTCAACCTCGCTTCATGTCGTGCACTCGTGTCCGGCGGAAGACGAGGAGGCGGTATGCGTGCGGTGTGGCTGCGGGAGTTCGGCGGACCGGAGGTGCTCGTGCCCGGGACGGCACCCGACCCGGCACCCGGACCGGGCCAGGTGCTCGTCGACGTGGCACACGCGAACATCACGTTCGTCGAGACGATGTTCCGGGCCAGCGGCTTCGGGCCGTTCGGCGCCGAACTGCCGGTGATTCCCGGCAACGGGGTCGGCGGCACGATCACCGCGCTGGGACCGGACGCCGACCCGGCGCTCGCCGGCCGCGTCGTGGTCACCGCCACCGGCGGCACCGGCGGGTACGCCGAGCGCGTCGTGGTCGACCAGGCCGCGCCGGTCCCCGTACCCCCGGGGTTGCCGCTGGACGCGGCGGTGGCGCTGATGGCCGACGGCCGGACCGCCCTCATGCTGGCGCGGGCTGCCGGGCTGCGGCGGGGTGACCGGGTCCTGGTCGAGGCGGCGGCCGGTGGCGTCGGGTCGCTGCTCACGCAGTCGGCGGCGGCGGCCGGGGCGACGGTGGTGGCCGCCGCCGGCGGCGCCCGCAAGGTCGACCTGCTCCGCGCCGCCGACCTCGACGTGGTGGTCGACTACCGGCAGGCCGGCTGGACCGACCGCGTCCGGGACGCCGTCGGCGCGGTCGACGTGGTGTTCGACGGCGTCGGCGGGTCGATCGCCCGGGAGGCGTTCGGCCTGCTGGACCGCGGCGGGCGGATGCTCAGCTTCGGGCTGGCCGGCGGCACCTGGGCGGACATCCCGGCCGAGGCGGCCGCCGCACGCGGCGTCACGCTGCTGAGCCCACGGCCCGGCCCGGACGAGCTGCGCGCCCTCACCGAGGCGGCGCTCGCCGAGGGCGCCGCCGGACGGCTGCGCCCCCTGATCGGGCAGCGCTTCCCGCTGGACCGGGCCGCCGCCGCGCACGCCGCGATCGAGGCGCGGGAGACCGTCGGCAAGACCCTGCTCGACGTACGCTGATCCGGCTCAGAGGTACATGCCGGTGCGGTGGTCCTCGGCCCGGGCCGGCTTGTCGCCCTCGCCGAAGAAGCGCTTGCCGCCGAACTCGCCGTGCAGACGGTCGTCCAGCTCGTCGGCGAGACCGGTCATCACCTGCACCGCGAGCATCAGATGGGTGGCCTGGAAGTTGCGGCCGAAGACCGGGATCGACGCCCACACCGTGTCGTCGGCGCAGTAGAGCCGGCCGATCGGCATCCGGTTGGTCAACTCGGAGAGCTTCACATACAGGCGCTCGGTCGGCTCGACCTCGGTCAGCACCGGCGAGAAGACGTCCACCAGCGGCGGGTTGTCCCGCACCCGGACGAAGACCATGGCCGACCCGGCCCGGATGTTTATGTCACCGTCGGAGTCGACCTGGAGCTTGTCGGACGTGGACTTCAGCATCGTCGACACGACGGTGCGGACCCGCTCCGCCAGCGCCAGCACGTCGTTCTCGCCGGCCTGGGCGGCCGCCGCCGCGGCCAGCGCCTCGTCCAGGTCGGCCTCGACGTCGCGGTCCGGGCCGAACTCGCTGCGAGCGGTGCCGAGCGGTTCCACAGGCAACGGCTCACCCTCGGTGTCGTGCACCAGGTAGACCAGGAAGGCGGGATGCGGGGCGCCGTAGACGTCGCGCAGCGTCCGGGACAGCACGGCGGCCAGCCGGGTCGCCTCGTCGGCGCCGCAGTCCAGCCCGAACTGCTCGCCGGAGCCCGGCACCACACCCGGCGGTGACCAGCCGAGCGCCACCATGTCGGCCACCGCCGCCCGGTCCAGCCGGTAGCCCTGCGGCAGCGTGGCGTTGCCGACCGCGCGGGCCGAGAGGTGTCCCTCCTCGCCGGCGTCCACGCTCACCGAGTAGACGGCGTCCCCCGTGCCCGAGGCGGTCGGGTCGAGCGTCACCTCCAGATGCCCGCCCGTGGGCAGCCCGCGCAGCCGGTCGGCGAGCGCCCGGGCGAACTCGCGCCAGGCCTCGGTGACCTTGGCGCGGAGATCAGCAGTGGTCGGCTCGTCGAGCAGGATCGGCTCGTGGTGCTCCGGCGTGGCGCCGGTGGCGTGGTGCTCCGGCGCCGAGGGGTGGTCTGCCGTCATAGATCGCCTCCGTCCGTTCCCGCCACCCTACCCAGGCGCGAGGGGGACCGAATCCCGCGCGAGGCGCTATTCCTTCGGTGTGGAACCGCCCAGGTCCACCGGCCAGGAGCCGGCCAGGGCGATGAGCCGCTCGGCCGCCGCGGCCGGGTCCGCGCCGCGCCCCACCGCCACCCCCAGCAGGTACGCGGTGACCGGCGCACCGGGCCGGACCACCTGGTGGGCCACGTCCCGGGCCACGTCGAGCACTGCCGACACGGGCACCCCCGCCGGGTCCAGGTCCAGTTCGGCGCAGACCGCCGTCACCCAGTCGTCAAGCACCGTCATCTCGTCCACTCCTCCGCCCGGCGTACGTCCTCGTCAGTGTCGCAGTCGAACCAGGGCGGCGGCCCTGAGCCGGACCAGGACACCTCCCGTACCGGAACCCCGGCGAGCAGCCCGCGTACCGGCGCACCGTCGAGCGAGCCGTCGCGCGTCGCGGCGAGCCGGTCGAGGGCGGCCCGCAGAGCGGGCACCCGCCAGAGGGCACAGAGGTGCTGACGGCGGCCGTCCCCGTCCACATAGCAGGCGAGCGCGGCGGCGGGCCCATCCAGCGCCTGCCGTCCGGCGGCCAGCGCGTCATCCGGCCCGGCGATCAGGGCGTCTTCCGGCCCGGCGGTCGGGGCGGCGAGGGCGCGTCGCAGCTCGGCCACCGCCGCGGCGGTGAGCAGCGGCAGGTCGGCGGCGAGCAGGGCGACAGTCGTCGTACCGGGGTCGAGCAGCGCCAACCCGGCCGCCGTGGCGGCCACCGGACCGCCACCCGGCGGCTCCTCCCGGGTCGTCCGGACTCCACTGGGCACCGGGCCGGACGAGCCGACCACGATCCGCTGGTCCGCGTCGGTCACGGCGTCCAGGACCCGGTGCAGCATCGGCCGGCCGCCGACCGCACGGGCCGGCTTGTCCACCCCGCCCATCCGCCGGGCCGCGCCACCGGCGAGCAGGATCGCCGCGTACCCCGTCACCGCCTCACAGTAGCCACAGCCACAACCGCCGCTTCCCCACCCGGGCCGGCGCCCGGCGTTGTCCGGCGTTCATCGACTGTTCCTCACCGAAGTGGTGGGGAATCCAGGCCTCCGGTACCGCCACTTCACTGAACTGGTATCGATCATCGGGCCGAGGGCTGGCCGGGGCCGGCCGAGGGCCGGGGAAGGCGGGAAGACCTGGGGCGACGTGCGGGCGGCGGGGCGCCCGGGGAGGATGGCGGCATGGGACGGGCGACGGATCGGCGTGGTGTGCTGCGGATCGACCTCGGCGCGGCCGGGGACGGCAGGGGGCGGATCCGGCGGCAGGACACCCTGGCCGTGGAGGAGCCGCTGGAGATCCGCGTCGGTGCGGCCGGTCCGGGCCGGCGCCGGCCGCTGGCGGTGACGATGCGTACGCCCGGCGACGACCTGGACCTGGCGATCGGCTTCCTGCTCACCGAAGGGCTGATCCGGTCGGCGGAGGACGTGCACACCGCGCAGCTCTGCGCCGGGGTGGAGACCCCGAACACCTACAACGTGGTCGACGTGGTGCTCTCGCCCGGCGTGCCCGAGCCCGTCACCGACCCGTCGCGCAACTTCTACACCACCAGCTCGTGCGGCGTGTGCGGCAAGGCGAGCATCGAGTCGGTGCGGACCCGCTCGCAGTTCCCGGTGCGGGACGACCCACTGGTGGTCACCGCCGAGCTGCTGGCCGGGCTGCCGGACCGGCTGCGCGCCGCGCAGCGTGCCTTCGACCGCACCGGCGGCCTGCACGCCGCCGGCCTCTTCACCGCCGACGGGGAGCTGGTCGTGCTGCGCGAGGACGTCGGGCGGCACAACGCGGTGGACAAGGTGCTCGGCTGGGCCACCCGGGAAGGGCGGCTGCCGCTGGCCGGGCATGTGCTGCTGGTCTCCGGACGGGCCAGCTTCGAACTCACCCAGAAGGCGTGGATGGCGGGTGTGCCGCTGCTCGCGGCGGTGTCCGCGCCCAGCACGCTCGCGGTCGAGCTGGCCGAGGAGGCGGGGATGACGCTGGTCGGCTTCCTGCGCGGGCCGACAATGAACGTCTACACCGGCGCGGCGCGCATCGGCTGACCGCTCACCGGGGCGTGCGTCTCGGTGGCTGACCGCTCAGCGGGCGCGCACGGCGGCGGGTGGCGGCTACCGGCGTGGCCGGCGTCGGCGGCGTCGCAGGACCGCGCCGTCGTCGGAACCGGGCCACCCGTCCAGCGCGGACGGGGCGACTCCGCGCCGGAGCGCCTCGTCGAGCAGCACCGCGAGCGAGTAGCCGGGGTGGGCGGACAGCACCCGTTCCAGGGCGACAGCCGCGAGGGCCCCGTGTCCGGCTCGCCAGGCGGCGAACGCGAGCAGACATCCCGGCGCGGCGGTCAGGTCCGGCTCGGCGCGTCGCAGCACGTCCGTCCAGAGGCTGATGTCGTCGTCCCGGCCATCGGTGCGGGACCAGGCGTGGTCGCGCACCGCCACGTGGGCGAGGAGCACCGTCAGCCAGGCCACCTCGTCGTCGTCCAGCCGCTCGCCGCGCCGCTGCCTGCGGAACGCGGCTCGCACAGCCGCCGTGCCCGCCGTCCGCACGGCCCGACGCTCACCCCCCGATCCGGCTCTGTCCGCCGGAACCGACGGCTCGCCGCCCGGACCCGCACCCTCGGCCGGAACCAGCGACACCTCGTCCGACGCGGGACCGTCCTCCAGGACCGGCGGCTCCCCGTCCGACGCGGGACCGTCCTCCAGGACCGGCGGCTCCCCGTCCGACGCGGGACCGTCCTCCAGGACCGGCGGCTCCCCGTCCGACGGGGGACGGTCGGCCGGGACCGGTAACTCCGGGGTCGGTCCGGTTCCGCCGGCTGGTGCGCCGGCCGGCGGCGGACTTCCGGTCGTCGGCGCGGACGGCCGTCCGGTGAGCGCGGCCAGGCGGAGACGGGCCCGCGCGGTGGCCCGGCGCATGGCGAGCCGGACCGGCCCGCCGAGCGGGGACACCTGCGCCGCGAGCGCCGCCCGGTCGGGCAGCGCCACCTGACCGGCGAACACCGCCGCCGCGCTGACCTGACTGGCGGCCGGGTCGTACGGGGTGCCCTCGGGCGGGCAGCAGGACGGCTCCGCGCACAGGTAGGAGAACCAGCGGCCCTCGGTGACCCGCAGCGCGTCGAGCACCACCAGGCCGGTGGCGGTCAGCGCCTCGCCGAGCGCGTCCACGATCACCGTCACCCGGGCGGCCGGACCGTAGCCGACGACAGTGGCGGCATCGGCGTCCTGCCGGGCCACCACCTGCGCCAGGTGCCGGGCCGCCGGACCGGGGTCGGCGCCCGGTGCGGGCAGGTCGCCACGGGCGGCGAAGACGACGCGCCGGCCGCGTACCGCGACCACCACGACGCTGTCGGCGGGGTGGAAGCCGAGCAGGTAGGGCACGGCCGCCACCATGTCGGCGGGCGAGCGGACGGAGAGACGCGCTGGCTCGGTGGAGTTCATGACGGGAGCGTGGGCGGCCGGGCGCCACCGCGTCAGCCCCTGTGGACGACACGCGGTCCGTCCACAGATACGGAGCGTATCGGTGCAGGTCAGCGGCGATCGGCAACGTCGCACGGCACACGGATGTCCGGGGTACCCGCTACCTTGCGCACATGGACCTGGCGTACCTGCGGGCACACCCGGAGCACCTGCCGACCTTCCTGACCCACCAGCGGATCCGGGAAACCCCGGTCTCCGGCGGTGACATCTGCGCCGCCTCCCGGCTCACGCTCGACGACGGGCACTCGGTGTTCGCCAAGACCTGGCCGGAACAGGCCGCGCGTCCGCTGCCGGAGGGCTTCTTCGCCGCCGAGGCGTCCGGGCTGCGCTGGCTGCGCGAGGCCGGTTCGGTGCCCGTACCGGATGTGCTCGTCGCCCTGCCCGGCCTGCTCGCGCTCGACTGGGTGGAGCCCGGCGAGCCGACGCCGGAGGCCGCGGAGGCGTTCGGCCGCGACCTGGCCGGTCTGCACCGCGCCGGGGCGCCCGCCTTCGGCGCGGACTGGGCCGGTTTCATCGGCGCGCTGCCGCAGGACAACACGCCTGCCCCCGGTCCGTGGGCGGGCTGGTTCGCCCGGTGCCGTCTCCTGCCCTACCTGCGCATGTCGGTCGACGGCGGCGCGCTCGACCACGCCGGTGCGGCGCTCGTCGAGCAGGTCGTCGACCGGATCGGCGAGTTCGGCGGGGACGAGCCACCGGCCCGGCTGCACGGCGACCTCTGGCCGGGCAACCTGCTCTGGGGTGCCGACGGGCGGGTCTGGCTGGTCGACCCGGCCGCGCACGGCGGGCACCGCGAGACCGACCTGGCGCAACTCGCGCTGTTCGGCGGCCCGCCGCACCTGGACCGGATCATGGCGGCCTACCGGGAGGCGTGGCCGCCGGGTGACGGGTGGCGGGAACGTGTGCCGCTGCACCAACTGCACCTGCTGCTCGTGCACACCGCGATCTTCGGAGCGGGGTACGCGGATGCCGTGCGCTCCACCGCTCGGGCCGCCCTCCGAGGGCTCGACCGCGCTACGGTCGACGGATGAGCGCCCCCCGGACGACGACCGACGGCCCTCTCGCCGACCGGTACGGCCGTGTCGCCCAGGACCTGCGGGTCTCGCTCACCGACAAGTGCAACCTGCGCTGCACCTACTGCATGCCGGCGGAGGGCCTGCCCTGGCTGGCCAATCCGCAGCTGCTCAGCGACGACGAGGTCGTCCGGCTGGTGGGTGTCGCGGTGAGCCGGCTCGGCGTCACCGAGGTGCGCTTCACCGGCGGTGAGCCGCTGATCCGGCCGGGCCTGCCGGGCATCGTGGCGGCGGTCGCCGCGCTCACGCCCCGGCCGCGCATCTCGCTCACCACGAACGGCATCGGCCTGGCCCGGATGGCGACGGCGCTGCGCACGGCCGGGCTGGACCGCGTGAACGTCTCGCTCGACACGCTGGACCGGGACCGGTTCACCGCGCTGACCCGCCGTGACCGGCTCGCCGACGTACTCGCCGGGCTGGCCGGCGCGGCGGACGCCGGGCTGACCCCCGTGAAGATCAATTCGGTGCTGATGCGGGGCACCAACGACGACGAGGCGCCCGCATTGCTCCGGTTCGCCCTCGCGCACGGCTACGAGCTGCGGTTCATCGAGCAGATGCCGCTCGACGCCCAGCACGGCTGGGACCGCTCGACCATGGTTACCGCCGACGAGATCCTGACCTCACTGCGGGCCGCGTTCGCGCTGACGCCGGACCCGTCCGAGCGGGGTGCGGCACCGGCCGAGACGTGGCTGGTGGACGGCGGGCCGGCCCGGGTCGGCGTGATCGCCAGCGTGACCCGGCCGTTCTGCGGCGACTGTGACCGCACCCGGCTCACCGCCGACGGCCAGGTGCGCAACTGCCTGTTCGCCACCGAGGAGTCGGACCTGCGCGGCGCGCTGCGCGACGGCGCGGACGACGAGGAACTGGCCCGGCGCTGGCGTGCGGCGATGTGGGTCAAGCGGGCCGGGCACGGCATCGACGACCCGGCGTTCCTCCAGCCCGCGCGTTCGATGTCGGCGATCGGAGGCTGAGGGTGGAGCTGACCGTCCGCTACTTCGCCGGCGCCCGCGCGGCCGCCGGACGATCCGAGGAGACCGCATCCGCCGGCCGGTCGCTGGACGAACTCCTCGACGAACTGGCCGCCCGGCACGGCGAACGCCTCGGCGTGGTGCTGAAGGCGGCGAGTTTCCTGGTCGACGGCGTCGCCTGTCATGATCGACGGGCGCTGTTGCCGGCCGGGGTGACGGTGGACGTGTTGCCGCCCTTCGCGGGCGGCTGAGGGGGGCACACGTGCTGGCCATGGCGACATTCCTGGGCTTCGTCGTGCTCGTGATCGGCCTGATCCACTTCTACCTGTGGAAGCGGCTGGTCCGGGACACCACGCGCCCCGGGCGGTGGCGCCGGGCCGGCACGGTGGCGATCGCGGCGCTGGCGGTGCTCGTACCGGTGACCCTGGCCGGCACGCGCAACGGCTGGTACTGGCTGGCCTGGCCCGGCTACCTCTGGGTCGCGCTCATGTTCTACCTGCTGGTGCTGCTGCTGGTGCTGGAGGTGCCGACCGCTGTGGTCCGGCTCGTGCTGCGCCGGCGGGCCCGATCGGCGGCCACCGCCGGCCTCGAGCCCGAGCCCGCGCCCGCGCTCGTCGGCGCGGCCACCGCGGATGGTCCGCCGCCGCCTGTCGACAGCACCGAGGCAGCGCCAGCCGGTACCGACGCGCCGGACCACGACCCCTCCCGGCGGCTGCTGCTCGCCCGTGGGGCGGCGATCTTCGCCGGGCTCACCGCCGCCGGCATCACCGGGTACGGCGTACGCACCGCGATGGGTCCGCCGCAGCTCGACCGGGTGCAGATCCCGCTGGCCAAGCTGCCCCGCGGCATGGACGGGCTGCGCATCGCCACCGTCTCCGACATCCACCTCGGGCCGTTGCGCGGCCGGGCGCACACCGAGCGGATCGTCGCGATGATCAACCGGATGGACGCCGACCTGGTCGCGGTGGTGGGTGACCTCGTCGACGGCACGGTAGCCGAACTGGGCGAGGCCGCCGAGCCGCTGCGCGACCTGCAGTCCCGGTACGGCAGCTTCTTCGTCACCGGCAACCACGAGTACTACTCCGGCGTGGAGGAGTGGGTCCGTGAGGTGGACCGGCTCGGCCTGCGGGTGCTGCAGAACGAGCGGCAGGAGATCCAGGCCCGGGGCGGTGTGCTGGACCTGGCCGGGGTGAACGACGTGAGCGCCGTCGGCACCGGGGTGGCCGGGCCCGCCGACTACGCCGCCGCGCTCGGCGACCGTGACCCGAGCCGGCCGGTGGTGCTGCTGGCGCACCAGCCGGTGGCCGCGCAGGAGGCGGCGAAGTTCGGCGTCGACCTCCAGCTCTCCGGGCACACCCACGGCGGCCAGATCGTGCCGTTCAACCTGGCGGTGAAGCTCCAGCAACCGGTGGTCTCCGGTCTCGGCGAGGTGGATGGCACGAAGGTCTACGTCACAAACGGCGCCGGTTTCTGGGGCCCGCCGGTGCGGGTGGGTGCACCGCCCCAGGTGACGCTCGTCGAGCTGCGCGCGCAATAGCGTGCCGGGGCCGCCGAGTCCAGCACCGCATTGCTCAGGTCACCCGTACGCGTGGCGGCGGGCGGGCGGGGGACCGGACGTGACAGGATGCGGCGTGCCTCCGTTCAGCGCCGCACCCCCCGGTGGCCTCCCGCCATACGTCGCGGATCTGCACATCCACTCGAAGTACTCCCGCGCGTGCAGCCGCGACCTGACCCTGCCGAACCTGGCCTGGTGGGCCCGGCGCAAGGGCATCGGCGTGCTCGGCACCGGCGACTTCACCCATCCCGCCTGGTACGACCACCTGCGGGAGACGCTGCACCCGGCCGAGCCGGGCCTGTACCGGCTCTCGCCCGACGCGGAGCGGGACGTCGCCCGGCGGCTGCCGCCCCGGCTGGCGAGCGAGGCGGAGGCCGACCCGGTCCGGTACATGCTGAGCGTGGAGATCTCCACGATCTACAAGCGCGACGACCGCACGCGCAAGGTGCACCACCTCATCTACCTGCCGGATCTGGACGCGGTGGCCCGGTTCAACACGGCGCTGGGCCGGATCGGCAACCTCGGCTCGGACGGCCGGCCGATCCTCGGGCTGGACTCCCGCGACCTGCTGGAGATCACGCTGGAGGCGAGCCCGGACGGCTTCCTCGTGCCCGCGCACATCTGGACGCCCTGGTTCTCCGCGCTCGGCTCGAAGTCCGGCTTCGACGCTATCGCCGACTGCTACGCCGACCTGGCCGGGCACATCTTCGCGGTGGAGACCGGCCTGTCGTCCGACCCGGAGATGAACTGGCGGGTCGGCAGCCTGGACCGCTACCAACTGGTGTCGAACTCGGACGCCCACTCGCCGCCCGCGCTGGCCCGGGAGGCCACGGTCCTGACCGCCGCCCGCGACTACTTCGCGATCCGCGAGGCGCTGCGTACCGGCGACGGGCTCGCGGGCACCGTGGAGTTCTTCCCGGAGGAGGGCAAGTACCACGCCGACGGGCACCGGCTGTGCGGGGTGAACTGGTCGCCGGAGCGGACCCGTGAGGCCGGCGGGCGCTGCCCGGAGTGCGGCAAGCCGCTCACCGTGGGCGTACTCAGCCGGGTCGAGGAGCTGGCGGACCGCCCGGCCGGGCACCGTCCGGCGCACGCGCGCGAGGTGACGCACCTGGTGCCGCTGGCCGAGATCCTGGGCGAGCTGAACCGGGTCGGCGCGCGGTCGAAGAAGGTCGAGGGCAAGCTCAACGAGCTGATCGCCGCGCTCGGCCCGGAGCTGGAGATCCTGACCCGTACCCCGATCGAGGAGATCGGCCGGGTCGGTGGCGAGCTGCTCGCGGAGGGCATCGGCCGGCTGCGCCGCGGCGACGTGCGCCGGGTGCCGGGCTACGACGGCGAGTACGGCGTGATCACCCTGTTCGACCCGGCGGAACTGGGCGGACCGGGTGCCGGGGCGGGGCAGGAGACGCTGTTCGACGTACCCGTGCCGGTGCAGCGGCGGCCGGCGGAGCCGGCGCCGAAGCCGAAGGCCAAGCGCCCGGCGGCGGCCCGGCCGGAGCCGAGGCGCACGCCGCCGCCCGCGCCTCCGATCGCGCCGTCACCGTCCCCACATGAGCCGTTCGAGCCGATGCTCGCCGGGATGGAGGAGGTCGGCACCGGCCTGCTGGACCGGCTGGACGCGATGCAGCGGGTGGCCGCGTCCGCGCCGGGGGGTCCGCTGCTCATCGTGGCCGGTCCGGGCACCGGCAAGACGCGGACGCTCACCCACCGGATCGCGTACCTGTGCGCGGAGCTGAACGTCTTCCCCGACCAGTGCCTGGCGATCACGTTCACCAGGCGGGCGGCCGAGGAACTGCGGCACCGGCTGGACGGGCTGCTCGGCCCGGTCGCCGAGGACGTCACAGTGGGCACGTTCCACTCGCTCGGCCTGACCGTGCTGCGGGAGAACGCGGCGGCGGCCGGGCTGCCGGCGGACTTCCGGATCGCCGACGACGCGGACCGGGCGGCGGCACGCGCCGAGGCCGGTGCCGACGACGAGCGGTACGCGGCGCTGCTGCGCAAGCGGGATCTGGTCGACCTGGACGAGCTGCTGACGCTGCCGGTGGCCCTGCTCAAGGGCGACCGGAAGCTGGTCCGGGAGTACCGCGAGCGCTGGAAGTGGATCTTCGTCGACGAGTACCAGGACGTCGACGCGGTGCAGTACGACCTGCTGCGGCTGCTCAGCCCGCCGGACGGGAACCTGTGCGCGATCGGTGACCCGGACCAGGCGATCTACTCGTTCCGGGGCGCCGACGTCGGCTACTTCCTGCGCTTCTCGCAGGACTTCACCGACGCCCGGCTGGTGCGGCTGAACCGCAACTACCGCTCTTCGGCGCCGATCCTGGCCGCCGCGGTGCAGGCCATCGCGCCGTCGTCGCTGGTGCGCGGCCGTCGTCTCGACCCGGCCCGGCTCGATCCGGAGGCGCCGCTGGTCGGCCGGTACGCGGCGAGTTCCGCCTACGACGAGGCCGACTTCGTGGTCCGTACCGTGGACGAGCTGGTCGGCGGCCTGTCCCACCGCTCGCTGGACTCGGGGCGGATCGACGGGCGGGCCACCTCGCTGTCCTTCTCCGACATCGCGGTGCTGTACCGCACCGACGCGCAGGCCGCGCCGATCGTGGACGCGCTGGCCCGGGCGAACATCCCGGTGCAGAAGCGCTCGCACGACCGGCTGCGTGACCGCCCCGGCGTGCCGGCCATCGCCCGCGAGCTGCGCCACGCCGGTCTGGACGGCTCGCTCGCCGCCCGGGTACGCCAGGCCGGGCAGATCCTGGCCGAGCGCTTCGCGGTGCCCACGCTGGACGGCTCCGGCGCGGTACGCCCCGAGGACATCCGCACGGCGGTGGACCTGCTCACCCCGCTGGCCCGGCGCTGCGACGACGACCTGGAGCTGTTCCTCAACCAGCTCGCCACCGGCGCGGAGGTGGACGCGCTGGACCCGCGCGCCGAGGCGGTCACGCTGCTCACGCTGCACGCCGCCAAGGGGCTGGAGTTCCCGGTGGTGTTCCTGGTCGGCGCCGAGGACGGCCTGCTGCCGCTGCGCTGGCCCGGCTCCGAGCCGGACGACGACGCGGTGGCCGAGGAGCGCCGGCTGTTCTTCGTCGGGCTGACCCGGGCACAGGACCGGCTCTACGTCAGCCACGCGGGTCGCCGCGCCCGGCACGGGGCGGAACGCGACACCCGCCCGTCGCCGTTCCTCGACGTGATCGACCCGGCGTTGTTCGAGCGCCTGGACGCGACCGAACCCCGCCGCCCGAAGGACCACCAGCTCCGGTTGATCTGAGCGGCGCGCGTCAGGTCAGCACGGCGGCGAGCCAGGCGCCGCCGAGCAGCGCCGGGCCGAACGGCACCGGCGTGTCAGGGCGTACCCGGCGGGCGGCGAGCAGGAGAAGGACCGCGACTCCGGCGAGCACGTGCGGCAGGAGCAGTCCGAGGCGCAGGGCCGGCCAGCCGAGCCAGCCCAGCGGCAACCCGAGCGCGGCGGCAAGCTTCACGTCGCCGAAGCCGAGGCGGGCGCGGGGCAGCAGCGCCAGCACCGCGTACCCGGTGAAGGAGAGTGCGGCCCCGGCCACCGCGACGGCCAGGCGGCGCGGCTCGCCGGTCGCCGCCGTGGCTGCGGTGAGGCCGAGCCCGCCGCCGAGCGCGGCCACGCCGACCAGCGGGTCGGGCAGGCGCAGCGCGGTCAGGTCGGTGACCGCGAGGACCAGCCCGGCGACGGCGACGAGCAGCAGCGCGGGCAGCACCGGATCGGCACCCCGGGCGGCGGCGAGCCCGCCGAACGCCACGACGCCGGCCAGTGCGAACGCACCCCGGCTCGGCGCGTGCCTCCCGGCGATCCGATCCGTGCAGAACGACCGGCCGACCGGGACAGCAGCCCATCCGGCCGCCGCGCCGAGCAGCGCGACCCCCGTCACCAGCAGTGCCGACACGGGCGGGACGCTACCGCCCGGCGGGTTCTCCGGCCGTCCCGTCGACGGCTGGTGGCGGGGACCGGCGCGGGCGTTCGGTGCTGACCACCACCGCCACGCCGACCACGATGACCGCGCCGCCCATCAGCACCTGCGAGGTGACGGGTTCCGCGACGAACAACGCGCCGAGCGCCACCGCCACCACCGGATTCACGTACGCGTACGTGGACACCAGCGAGATCGGCGCGTGGGCGAGCAGCCAGACGTACGCGGTGAAGGCGACCAGCGAACCGGCCACCATCAGGTACGCCATCGCCGCCCAGGACCGCCCGGTCACGTCGGCGAAGGAGAAGCCGCGCAGCTCGCCCCGGGCCACGCCGACGAGCGCGAGCACCGCCGCGCCGGCCACCATCTCGTAGACGGTGGCCACGAACGGGTCGGCGGGCATCGGGATCTTCCCGGACAGGTACGAGCCGACCGACCAGCTCACTGCCGCGGCGACCACCGTGAGCGCCCCGGCCACCGGCACCGCGTCCACCCCGTCCCGGGGCAGCACGAGCAGGACCAGTCCGGCGAAGCCGAGCGCCACCCCGACGAACGTCCACGGCCGCGGCCGGTCGCCGCCTGCCGTACGCAGCAGCACCAGGAGCAGCGGCACGGTGGCGACGAGCAGCGCAGCCACACCGGACGGTACGGCGGTCCCGGCCGGGCCCGACTCGGCCAGCACCACCAGGCCGTTGCCGCCGGCCAGCAGCAGCACGCCGATCAGCGCGGCGGAGCCGACGCGGCGCGCGGGTACCCGCAACGCTCCCGGTCCGCGCCGCAGGCGCAGCACCACGGCGAGCACCACCGCGGCGGCGGCGAACCGCATCGCCGAGGAGACGAGCGGCGGCAGGGACTCGACAGCGACCCGGATGCCCAGGTAGGTCGAGCCCCACAGCAGATAGACCAGCACGAGGGCGGCCCAGATCAGTGCGGTGCGGGCCGGTGGCATCGCGGAATCGACAACGTTCGTCGCACTCGTGGGGCGTGAGCTCATCGTGGGACCACGCTACGGTGACCACGGCGTCGGCGTCGCCAGTTGGTGGCCGGCCTCTCAGCACTGGCGTACGCAGGAGGCGTTCATGTCGAACTTCGGTCCACCGGGCGGCGGCTCTCCCGAGCCGTGGGGACGGCGCGACGACGGCTACGCCCCGCAGCCCGACCCGCGCTACGCCCCGCAGGGCGACCCGCGCTACGCCCCGCCGGACGCGCGGCCGTACGGCCCGCCCGCCGATCAGTACGGGCCGCCCGACCAGTACGGAACGCCCACCCAGCAGTACGGGCCCGCCGACCGGTACGGCCCGCCGGCCGATCAGTACGGCCCGCCGACGCAGCGATACGAGCCGGGTCCGGCCTGGTCCCCCGGCCCGCCGCAGGGCCACCCGGCCGGCCCGTACGCCGGGCCGCCGCCCAACGCCGAGCCGACTCCACCGAAGCGCGGGAAGGGCCCGCTGCTGGTGGTCGTGATCGTGCTGGCCGTGCTGCTGCTGGGCGGCGCCGGGGCGTACTGGATGCTGGGCCGGGACGAGCAGACCCCGACCGGCGGCACGACCGCCGCCACCGCGCCGGCCGCGGATCCGACCGGGGCGGCGCCGAGCGAACCGGCCGGCACGACGCCCACGACGGCGTCTCCGGCCTCGTCGACCGATCCGCGCTTCGTCAAGGCGGGCCAGTGCGTCGCCAACGAGGGTGGCGGCGGCCAGCCCAAGCTGGTGATCGCCGACTGCGGCCCGAAGACGTACGAGGTGCTGCGCCGCATCGACGGGGCGACGAGCGGCAAGAAGGACGCGGAGGCGAAGTGCGGGAAGGTGGCCGGTTACACCGACTGGTACTTCTTCGACAGCGAGCTGGACACGCTCGACTTCGTGCTCTGCCTGAAGCGCCGCTGACGCTCCACGGGAGTCGGTAACCAAAACTAGGGCTGTCTAGCATCCACGCTAGACAGCCCTAGTTTCAGGTCGAGGCCGACACGCGGTAGCCGCCTCTACGCGCATCTAGCCTGGTCGCTAGAGAACCCGATACTGTGCGATTCGTGGATCCGGTCCGCAACCCGTACGCGCCGGGCGCCGGCCAGCGCCCGCCCGAACTCGCCGGGCGGGGGCGGGAACTGGACGTCTTCGACGTGGTGCTGGAACGGATCGCACGCGGCCGGCCGGAACGCAGCCTGATGCTCACCGGCCTGCGTGGAGTGGGCAAGACGGTCCTGCTCAACACGCTGCGCTCGGAGGCGATAAACCACCTCTGGGGCACCGGCAAGATCGAGGCGCGGCCCGACCAGTCGTTGCGCCGGCCGATCGCCGCCGCGCTGCACATGGCGGTCCGTGAGCTGGCGCCCCGGCACCGCGCCCCGGACCGGATCGACGCGTTCCTCGGCGTCCTCAAGGCGTTCGCGCAACGCTCCGCGCCGACCGGCCGGGGTGGCACGGCACCCAAGCTGCGCGACCGCTGGCAGCCCGGCATCGACGTACCGGCGAGCAGCGGACGCGCCGACTCCGGCGACATCGAGATCGACCTGGTCGAGCTGCTGAGCGACGCGGCGGCGGTCGCCACCGACGTCGGCACCGGTATCGCCGTCTTCATCGACGAGATGCAGGACGTCGGCGCCGAGGACGTCTCCGCGCTCTGCGCCGCCTGCCACGAGCTGTCCCAGCTCGGCGCACCGCTGATCGTCGTGGGCGCGGGCCTGCCGCACCTGCCGGCCGTGCTCAGCGCCGCCAAGTCCTACTCCGAGCGGCTCTACCGCTACCAGCGCATCGACCGGCTCGACCGGATCGCCGCCGACCAGGCGCTCTGCGCGCCAGCCGAGCGGGAGGAGGTCGAGTACGAGCAGAAGGCCCTCGACCTGCTCTACGAGAAGTCCGGCGGCTATCCCTACTTCGTCCAGGCGTACGGCAAGGCCACCTGGGACCACGCGCCCCGCTCACCGATCACCGCGGCGGACGTCCGGGTGGCCGCGCCGGAGGCGGAGGCCGAGCTGGCGGTGGGCTTCTTCGGCTCCCGGTTCGAGCGGGCCACACCCGCCGAACGCGAGTACATGCGCGCGATGGCCACGCTGGCGCTGGTGGACGGCGAGGAGGGTGGCCGGGACGACATGGACGCGGCGGTGCCCACCGCCGAGATCGCCCGCGCGCTCGGCCGCAAGCCGGCCAGTCTCTCCCCGGCGCGGGACGCGCTGATCAAGAAGGGGCTGATCTACTCCGGTGAGCGGGGAACTGTGGCGTTCACGGTGCCGCACTTCGGCCGCTACCTGCGCACCCAGCCCGCCTGAGGGGCCGGATCGCGTCGGCTCAGACCGTGTCGGCCCGGATCGCGTCGGCTCAGACCCGCGACCAGGGCGCCGGGAAGACCACCTCGCCGGCCGGCGGCGGTGGCTCGTCGCTCGCCGACGGCGGCAGCACCAGCGCCTGCCACGGCTCCCCCAGCCCGGACCAGGGACTGGTCAGGCCGAGCCGGACCGCCGGGCCGAACCCGAACCGCCGGTAGTAGGCCGGATCGCCGAGCACCACCACCAGCCGTTCCCCCAGCTCGGTCGCGGCATCCAGTGCCGCCTGGACGGCTGCCGTGCCGTGCCCCAGCCGCTGCCGGTGCCGGGCCACCGCCACCGGACCCAGTGCCAGCGCCGGCCAGGTGCCGCGCCCGGTGCGTACATCGACGCGCGTGAGCAGCGCGTATGCCACCACCTCGCCGCCGTACTCGGCGACCATGGCCAGCTCCGGGATCCACGCCGGGCTGTGTCGCAGCTCCTCGACCAGACCCACCTCCGGTGGGGCGGCCACGTCGGGCCGGGCGAAGGCGGCGGCCAGCACCCGGGCCACCGGCGCCTCGTCGGCCGGGCCCTCCGGGCGCAGTCGCAGCGTCGTCACCCGCGCGACCTTACCGAACGCGACGGGTCCATCCGCGACTGTCGCTGAAATCGATACCGTTCGGACGTCCACGCCGGCCGATACCTTTCGTGTGTTGCGGGGATGACGACGCCCTCGACGGGGTAAGACTGAGCCATGAAGCCCGTGCGTTCCCTCGCCCGAGTCATGTTGAGCGGCATCTTCGTGGTCAGCGGCGCCCGTAACCTGCGCAACCCGGAACGCGTGGCGCAGGCCGCGGAACCGGTCACCGGGAAGGTCGCCCCGCTGATCCGGAACGTCCACCCCCGCATCCCCACCGACACGGTCTCGCTCATCCGCGCCAACGCCGCCGCCCAGCTCGCCGGCGGCCTGATGCTCGCCACCGGCCGGTTCACCCGGCCGGCCGCGCTGGTGCTCGCGGGCACGCTGATCCCGACCACCGCCGCCGGTCACCCCTTCTGGACCAACGACGACCCGGCCACGCGAACCAGCAACCAGGTCCACTTCCTGAAGAACCTCGGCCTGCTCGGTGGCCTCCTCCTCGCCGCCGCCGACACCGAGGGCAAGCCGGGGCTGCGCTGGCGCGCGGGCCACCGGATCGACCACTCGCGCCGGTCGGTGAAGCGTGCGGTCCGCACCGCGCGACGCGAGGCGAAGATCGCCGTACGCTCCGCGGCGACCGCCCGCCGCATGCCCGGCTGACCAGGCGTTTCGTACGGCCCATCACCCCCCGCAAGGCCATCAATCACCTGAACCGTCCGACACCCGTTAACGCGGTGGAAATGTCGCAAACACGTGTGGGATCGGACACGGTCGCGTAACGCGGGAGGCAGCAACGTGAGGCGCCGTTCTAGGCTCCGTTCTGGACCTGAACGGGTACGACGACCTTGGTACGGGGGTGGCCACGCCATGCCGACGACAGTCGGTAGACGGACCAACCGCCTCGCCCCGGCCTCCCGCGTCGACCGCCGGATCGCGATGCGTCTCGGCGTGGTCGCCGCCGTGTCGTACGCGGCGTGGCTCGCCATCGGCGCCTTCGGACGGCCCTACAACTTCTTCGACATGAAGATCTACCACGGCGCGGTGCTGTGGTGGGCCGGCGGCAACGAGCTGTACGACTTCGTCGCGCCCTCGACCACGCTGGGCTTCACCTACCCGCCGTTCGCCGCGCTGGTCATGCTGCCGATGTCCTGGCTCCCGGTCGACGGCGCCGGTTTCGTGAACGCGCTGGCCAGCATCGGCGCGCTCGCTGTCGTCCTAGCGGCGCTGCTCCGTCCCATCGTGGACCGGCTCGGCTGGCCGCTCTGGTTCAGCGTCGGCATCGCCACCCCGCTCGCCGTCGCCATCGAGCCGTCCCGGGAGACGCTCGGCTACGGGCAGGTAAACCTGCTGCTGTTCGCGCTGATCATGGCGGACATGGTGGGCCTGCGCTGGCGGGCCAAGCGGGGCACCCACCACGAGACGGCCGACTCGCCGCTGGCCCGGTTCGTCTACAGCGGCGCCTGGGCCGGTGTGGGCATCGGGCTCGCCACCGCCGTCAAGCTCACCCCGGCGCTGTTCGTGGCGTACCTGATGCTCACCCGGCAGTGGCGGGCCGCGCTCACCGCTGTGGCCACCACGATCGGCGTGACGATCGCGACGTTCGGCGTGCTCGGTGAGGAGTCCCGCGCGTACTTCACCGGCGTGCTCTGGCAGACCGAGCGGGTCGGCGCGGCGGACATGACCGCCAACCAGTCCCTCGCCGGCCTGCTGGCGCGGCTCTACGACTCGATCGAGACGCCCGGGCTGCTCTGGTTGGCGTTCTCGGTGCTGGTCCTGGCGCTGGGCCTGTCCCGGGCGATGAGCGCCCGCGCCGACGGCGACGAGCTGACCGCGTTCACGCTCGTCGGGCTCACCGCCAACGTGATCAGCCCGATCTCCTGGTCGCACCACCTGATCTGGGTCATCCCGGCGATCATCGTGCTGGCCGACGCCGCGGTACGCCGCCGCGAAGCCAGTCGCGGCCTGCCGCCGCGCGGCACCGGCAGCCCCTCGGCCACCGGCGTGCCGGCACTACGCCCGCCGATCTGGTATCCCACGCTGACCGGGCTCCGCCACGGTGCCGGCGCGCTGGTGCTCTACCTGCTGTTCCTGATCTCACCGATCTGGCCGTACGAGCACCAGCTCCCCGAGGTGTCCCACTACCAGGACGGCCTGTTCGGCGCGCTCATGGAGAACTCCCTGGCCATCGCCCTGATCGTGCTCGTCGCGGCGCTGCCGTGGCGCCCTGGCGCCGAGCCGGCGTTCTACCACGACCGGTTGGGCCGCACCGCCGCGCTCGCCGCCCGGCGCTGAGCCTTCAGGGGCAGTTCACCCACTCTTCGGTGCCGTCGTCGAAGACCTGGCGCTTCCAGATCGGCAGCCGCGCCTTCACCTCGTCGACCAGCCGGGCGCAGGCGGCGAACGCGGCCGCCCGGTGCGCCGTGCTGACCGCCGCTACCAGCGCCACGTCCCCGATCTCCAGCGGGCCGATCCGGTGCGACACCGCCACCGCGTAGACCAGCGGGTCGGCCGCGATCTCGGCCGCCACCTCGCGCAGCACCGCCTCGGCGGAGGGGTGGCCCTCGTATTCCAGCCGGGTGACCGCCCGCCCGTGGTCGTGGTCGCGGACGACGCCCTGGAAGGACACCACCGCCCCGGCCCGGCGGTCGGTGACCGCCGCCTCGTGCGCGGCCAGGTCGAGCGGCCGGTCGGAGACCGTCCCGATCGTCACGCCTGCTTTCACGGTCACGGCGTCTCCCGTCGGCTCGTTCGTCGCGCTCACCCGAATCGCTCCCCCGGGGTCAGCGGCAGCGGCACGAACGGCACCCGGTCGCCGGCCGCGCCGCTGGTGCCGGGCCGGATCACCGCGAAGCCGTCCGCGCCGGCCAGCCCGCGCAGCATCGCCGAGCCCACGTGCCGCACCGGGTACGCCGTCCCGGCGACCCGGTCCCAGCGGGCCAGCGCCAGATGGGTGTAGCGACCGCGCCCGGCAACCGGCTCGGCGAGCGTCACGTGTGGCAGCACCGGCATCGGCCGGCCGGTGAGACCGGCGAGCAGCGGCGCGACGAGCGACACGAGCGCCACCACGGCTGACTGCGGGTTGCCGGGCAGGCCGGCCACGAACCGGACCCGCCCGTCGCCGTCCACCAGCCGGGCGAGCAGCATCGGGAAGCCCGGGCGCACCGCCACCGTGTTCACCACGTAGTCGGCGCCGAGCGCCTCCAGCGTCGGGTGCAGGTGGTCGACCGGGCCGTGCATGGTGCCGCCGGTGGTGCAGACCAGGTCGGCGTTGGCGAGCGCGCCCCGCACCGCGGCGACGTGCGCGGGCAGCGTGTCGGCGACCGGGCCGACCACGTCGGCCGCGCGCACCTGGCAGCCGTAGCGGCGCAGCCAGCCCGGCACCGACGGGCCGAGCGCGTCCCGGACCCGCCCGGCGCCGGGCGGACCCGAGGTGAGCAGTTCGTCGCCGAAGACCAGCAGCGCGGCCCGGGGTGGGCGGCGGACCCGCAGCGTGTCGTGCCCGCAGGAGGCGGCCAGGCCGATCACCGCCGGGTCCACCGGCGTGCCGGCGGGCAACAGCTCCTCCCCGAGGTACGCCTCCTCGCCCGGCTCCCGCCACTCCGGCGCCGGGCGGGGTGTGCCGGACACCAGGCCGTCCGCCGTACGTGTCGACTCCTCGATCCGCAGGATCGCCGTCGCGCCCTCGGGCACCATCGCACCGGTGGCGATCTCCACGGTGCTACCGTCCGCCTCCAGCGGCGGCGCGGTGTGCCCGGCGAGCACCCGCCCGACCACCCGCCACGGCCCGGGACCCCGCACCGCCCAACCGTCCACGCTGGAGGTCGGGAACGCCGGCAGGTCGGTGCGCGTGCCCAACGGCTCGGCCAGCGTGTGCCCGTCGGCCTCGGCCAGCGGGCGGGCGACAGCGGGCAGCGCGGCGGACAGGCCCACCGCGTACACCCGGGAGCGGGCCTCCTCCCACCCGGCCGGGGGTGGCGTGCCCGCCTCGGCTGCGGCGGCTTCGGTTTCCGTGCTCATCCGGCGAGCCTAGCGCCGGGGCACGTGCCTCGCGGGTTCAGTGGTCACCGCCGCGAAGCTGGTCCACGGCATGGCGCAGGATCGGCCCGAGCACGGCCAGGCCGTCGCGGGCGCCGCCGCGCGAACCGGGCAGGTTGACCACGAGCGTCCGGCCGGCGACCCCGGCCAGCCCTCGGGACAGCGCGGCGGTCGGCACGCTGTCGCGGCTGTGCGCGCGAATCGCCTCGGCGATGCCGGGGATCTCGTAGTCGAGCAGCTCGCGGGTCACCTCGGGCGTGCGGTCGGTCGGGGTGATGCCGGTGCCGCCGCTGGTCAGCACCACGTCGACGCCGTCGGCGCGGGCCGCCCGCAGGGCGTCGCCGACCGGTTCGCCGTCCGGCACCACCACCGGAGCGTCGACCTCGCACCCCAGCTCGCGCAGGCCGGTCACGAGCAGCGGGCCGCTGGTGTCCTCGTAGACCCCGGCGGCGGCCCGGTTGGACGCCACGATCACCCGGGCCCGGATCACGGCCGGTCCTCCGGCCGGACCCACTCGCCGGTCTTGCCGCCCTCCTTGCGGAGCACCCGGACGGCGTCCACCGAGGCGGCCGGGTCGACCGCCTTGACCATGTCGACCAGGGCGAGACCGGCGACCGCCACCGCGGTCAGCGCCTCCATCTCGACGCCAGTGCGGTCGGCGGTCCTCGCGGTCGCGGTGATCTCCACCGTGTCGGCGGTGAGGTCGAGGTCGACGGTGACGCCGTGCAGCGCGATCGGGTGGCAGAGCGGGATCAGGTCGGGTGTGCGCTTGGCCCCCATGATGCCGGCGAGGCGGCCGACGGCGAGCGCGTCGCCCTTGGGCAGGCCGTCGCGGCGCAGCAGCTCCACCACCTCGGCCGTGGTGCGGAGGCGGCCGGCGGCGACGGCGAGCCGGCCGGAGACCGGCTTTGCGGAGACGTCGACCATCCGGGCCGCGCCGGCCGGATCGACGTGGGTGAGCTGCGCGGGTTCGGTCACGGCCCGACCCTATCCGCCGGGTACGACACGACGCGGCACCCGACCGGTGGCGGGGAAGGGCGCCGCAGCGGCTGCTGGTGCACGACGCCCCTCCCTCGCCTGCCCACCGCCGATTCGTCTGGGAATCGGCGGTGAGGGTCCCGTCCGGCCGGGTCCGCTCCCCCGGGATGAACCCTCCCCGTGGCCGTTGCGGGGGACGCTAGCGAACGCCGCGATAAGAAATCGATAAGCCGCGGTCAGGCCGAGACGGAGAGCTGTCGGCGCAGGTCGTGGCGCTCGGGAGCGCCCGTCCGTTCGAAGATCGCCATCGCTCGCTGCCGGTAGCGGTCCGCCTCGGCGGGGTCGGTGACGGACAGATGGTCGGCCAGCGCGTTCAGGGCCCGGGCCTGCTCGTACGGATGCGCGATGCGGTTGGCGAGGGCGAGGGCCTCCAGGTGCATGGACCTGGCCTGGTCGGCGTGCCCGGCGGCGCTCAGCGTCAGGCCGAGGTCGTTCAACGCGGCCGCCCGCAGATGTCTGTCACTGGAGTCCCGCGCCAGGTCGAGCGAGAGTTCGTGCTGGACGCGGGCTTCGTCGAGCCGGCCCAGACGGCGGTACGCGATGCCGAGGTCGTTGCGGGCCTCCGCCTCACCGAACCGGTGCCCGGTCTCCTCGCGCAGCCGCAGCGACGCCTTGATCAGGCGCACCGCCTTGCGGTGGTTCCCGAGTCGGTTCTCCACCGAGGCGATGTGCCCGAGCGCGTTCGACATGTGGAACAGGCTGCCCTGGCACCGGGCCAGGAACAGGTGCTGCCGGTGAGCCCGGAGCGCTTCGGGATAGCGCCCGACCGCGGTCAGCGCGTACCCCAGGTTGGGCAGGGCCGAGATCGGGTCGACGGCGCCTCGCGTGTCCTCCCGCAGCAACTGCCGCCCGAGGCTCACCGCCCGCTCGGAGTTGCCGGTGAGCCAGTTGACGACCACGAGGTTCGCCCGGTAGCGGTACTCGCCGCGCCGGTCGTGCAGGTCGCGGGAGATGGACACCGCCACCTCGAGGTGGCGCAGCGAGTCCAGGTAGCTGCCGGTCCGGGTGTACGCGGACGCGAGGTAGTTGTGCATCACCGCCTCTGCCGCGCGGTCGCCGGTGCGCTCGGCGGCGGTCAGGCCGGCCTGGTGGGTGGCGACGATGTCCTCGAAGTACCCCCGCATGTAGCAGAACCGCCACATGGCCCGGGCCAGGCGCCACGCGTATCCGGGGTGCTCCTCGTCGAGGGCGAATCTGATCAGGGCGATGAGGTTGGGCCGCTCCCGTTCCAGCCATTCGACGTCGGCCCGGTCGGTCTCGTCGACCAGGTCGGGACGCAGCGGCGCCCCGAGGCGCAGGTGGGTGGCCAGCACCTGCTGGTCCAGTGAGCCGGCCCGGACGGCCACCTGGTGCAGGACGTGGTCCAGCAGGCGCCCGGCCGCCTCGCGGCGTCGCTCGGCGTCCGTCGACTCGCGCAGGAGTTCGGCCGAGTACTGACGCATCAGGTCGTGCATCCCGTAGTGCCCGGGAGTGACCTCCTCGATCAGGTGCCGGTCGAGGAGGTCGTCGAGCATCCGTTCGGTGCCCTCGAGCGGGGAACCGGCGAGCGCGGCGGCCGTACGCGCGTCGAAGGAGTCGCCGGGATGCATGCTGACCAGCCGGAACAGCCACTTCACGGGTTCGCTCAGGTGCTCGTACGAGGCGGAGAAGGCGCCACCGACGGTCTGCTGCTCCACCGCCAGCTGCCGCAGCACCGTACCGCCGGCCTCGAGCCGCCGGGCCAGGTCGGCGACTCGCCAGGCCGGCCGGTGGGCGAGCCACCCGCCGGCCAGCCGGACGGCCAGCGGCAGATGCCCGCAGCGGCGGACCACCTCGGTCGCGGCCTCCGGTTCCCCGCTGATCCGCTCCGCACCGGCGGTCCGCGCCAGAAGCTCCACCGCCTCGTCGGAGGTCATCACGGGCAGCGAGACGGGCGGCCCGATGTCGCTGACCGACAGCCTCCGGCGGCTGGTGACCAGGACGGCCGGTCCCGGGCCGGCGGGCAGGAGCGGGCGCACCTGGCGGCTGTCGGCCGCGTTGTCCAGCACCACGACCACGCGACGTCCCCGCAACTCGCGCTGCCACAGTTCGGCGCGTTCCTCGTGATCTCCGGGGATCCGCGCGGCCGGCACCTCCAGCTGGCGCAGTAGCACCGTGAGCGCGTCACCCGGTTCGACCGGCGCCCCTTCGGTGTGGCCCCGCAGGTCGATGAAGAGTCGCCCGTCCGGGTAACGGTCGCCGAGCAGGTGCGCCAGGTGCAGCGCGAAGAGGGTCTTGCCGCTGCCCGCCATACCGTCGACCACCCGTACGGCCGGTCTCCCGCCGGCCGCCGAGCCCATCTCCGCCAGCGTCCGCTCGACGAGTTCCCGCCGTCCGACGAAGGGGGCGCCGCCGCGCGGCAGGTGGCGGGGGCGCACCCGCCGCGTGTCCGGGGCGTCCACGCCCGCCCGGCCCGACCCGGCCGGGGAGACCGCGCGTGCCGCGGCCGTGCCCAGCAGGGACCGTCGCAGGCTGAGCAGTTCGGGTCCCGGCTCGACGCCGAGTTGCCGGGTGAGGATCGACTCGGCCCGGTGGATGGCGGCGAGGGCGCCGCCGGCGTCCCCGTCCGCCTTCAGCGCGCCGGCCAGCAACGCGTGCGCCTGCTCCCGGTAGGGATGGCTGGTCACGTGGTCGGTGAGGAGGGCGATGGCCGCTCTGGTGCGGCCGAGTGCGACGTCGAGCCGCGCGCGGAGTTCGATCGCCGCCAGCCGCTGCTCCTCCAGCGCCGCCCGGCGTGCCGACAGGACCGGCCCCACCCGCAGGCCTGCCACCAGAGGGCCGCGCCACAGGCATTCGCCCTGGCGGAGCAGTTCGTCGGCCCGCTCGTGCCGCCCGTCCGACCAGGCCGAGGCCGCGTCGCCGGTCAGGTGCTCGAACCGACGTACGTCCACCCGCTCGTCGGCCACGTCCAGGCGGTAGCCGCCGGCGAGCCGCACCAGGATCGGCCCGTGGTGCCGGTCGAACGTCCGCCGGAGGTTGCCCACGTAGGTCCGCACGTTCGCCAGGGCGGAACGGGGTGGGTCGTCGGGCCACAGTTCATCGACGAGGGTGTCGACGGTGACCAGGTGACCGGCGTGCAGCACCAGCACCGCCAGCGCCGTCTGCTGCTTGGGCGTGCCGAGCGGCAGGGGATCGGAGCCCTGCCACACCTCCGGCACACCCAGCAGCCGGATATCCACCAACTGTTCCCCCCGCGCGACGAACGCGGCGAATCCCTTTACCCGCACCCGTGTGGACCATGCGAAATGCAGACTTACGGAAGATAGCACCCAATACTCTGCCGACGTTCCGGTGCCGGAGAGCGACGAGGCTTTTTCTGTGAGTTGTCGTGGCGGATGTTACGCAAGGGGAAACCGAACGGCTACAGACACCCGGTGAGGAAGAGCTTGATAATCCCACTTGAAAGCACGCACTGAATATGCGTTCAGTCTCCACTCAAAGACCGAGCGTAACAAGAACCAGGTGCATTGGCGCAATATGCGCATATGGACATCTAATGGATGTATCCGGGCCTAAAAGCCATAACATGTTCGACGTCGGATGGGCCGGCTGGCGCCGGTTCCGGGGGTCGAACGAAGGGGCGAGGCCATGCGCGGCAACGACTGGCTGTGAAGCGAACTTCCGAGGGCGCCTGAGCGGGCCGTACAGTACGGACACACGCTCAGCTACGAACGAGCGCGGTGGAGGCAGACCACGTGACTCGCGCCCACGCACGCGACAATGGGACCGATCGGCGGCTCTTGCTGCTTGTCGGTCTCGTCGTGTTTCTGGCCGGGCTGGCCACGCTGGTGAGCATCCACCTGATCGGCGCCGGCGACCTGGCCACCCGGAAGGACGTCACCCGCGCGGCGACGATCACCTTTCTGGTCGCCGCGGCCGCGACGGTGAATGTGCGAATCCGCATTCGTGCCACCACCCACGGCGTTTCCTGGACGGACGCGGCCACCGTGATCGGGCTCGCCGTCGCACCCGTGCCATGGGTCGTCATCGCCACCGGCGTCGGTGTCGCCATCACCCGCCTCATCGGCCGCCTCCCCCCGATCAAGCTGGTCTTCGGCATCGCCAAGGAGATGACGCTGGCGGCGGCCGGAGGCCTGGTCCTCGTCGCCGCCGGCTGGTCCTGGCCCTGGTCCGGCCCGATCAGCCGCTCGCTGCCCGCCCTGGTGCTGGCCTACGTGACAGTCGTCGCCCTCGACGAGCTGCTCACCTTCCCGGTCCTCGCCTTCGCGACCGGAACACCGATCCGCAAGCGCTTCCGGGAGCAGTGGGACCTCCGGCTGGCGAGCGTGCTCGCCCGCTTCTCGGTGATCCTGTGCACGCTGCTCATCCTCCGGATCGACCCGACCTTCCTGATCGTCGTACCGCCTCTCGTGCTGAGCCTGCATCTCGCCTACTCCAGCCGGCTTCGCAATCGCGCCGAACGGGAAGCCTGGCAACGGCTGGCCCGGACGACTGACGCATTGAATGTAGTCGATCTCAATCGGGTGCTCACGACAGCCGTCACACAGGCGACCGAGCTGTTCTCCGCCGACGAGGTGGAAATCGAACTACGTGAGGAAGCGCTGGTGGTACGCGGCGTCGGCGGAGCGATCACCTACCGTGGCCCGGCCGGCGAACCCAGCACAATCGAAGGTTCGGTACTGACCAACCGCCTCGAAGGCCACGACCGGACCGTCGATGTCGGCGTGCTGCGGCTACGGTTCGCCGGGCCGGTCGAACTCTCCGAACGAGAGCAGTACACGCTGCGCACCTTCGCCTCCGCCCTCTGCACCGCCGTCCGCAACGCCCAGGCGTACGCCGAACTCGCCCGCATCGCCGAGGACCACGCCTACGCCGCCACCCACGACGCCCTCACCGGCCTGTCCAACCGCCGCCACCTGCTCGACGAGGGCGGCGCCCAGCTCACCACCCGGCACGCCGACGGCGTCACCGCCCTGGTGCTGATCGACCTCAACCACTTCAAGGAAGTGAACGACACCCTCGGCCACGGCGCCGGCGACCGGGTGCTCATCCAGGTCGCCGAACGGCTGCGCGGCGCGGCCCGCCCCGACGACCTCGTCGCCCGGCTCGGCGGCGACGAGTTCGCCGTACTGCTGCGCGGCCTGCCCGCCCCGGCCGTCGCCGCGCACCGCGCCGAAGCCCTGCTCGCGGCGCTGCACGACCCGCTCGACCTCGACGGCATGCGGATCAGCGTCGAGGCCAGCGGCGGCATCGCCGTCGCCCCCGCCACCGGCGGCATGGCGGAACTGCTACGCCGCGCCGACGTGGCCATGTACCAGGCCAAACGCGCCGGCCAACGGGTCGCCACCTACGCCCCCGCCCGCGACACCGCCGACCTGAGCCGGCTCACCCTCGGCGGCGAACTGCCCCGCGCCGTCGCCGACCACGAATTCACTGTCAACTTCCAGCCCATCGTCGACCTCGGCAGCGGCCAGGTGATCGGCGCCGAAGCCCTGGCCCGCTGGCACCACCCCACCCACGGACTCATCGACCCGCTGCGGTTCCTCGAAGCGGTGGAACGCTCCGGGCTGCTCCCCGCGTTCGCCGAGGCCATCCTCGACCAGGCGCTCATCGCCGCCGGCTCCTGGCGCGACGCCGGCTTCGACCTGCCCGTCTCGGTGAACGTGTCCCCGCGCAGCCTCCTCGACGCCCGCTTCCCCGGCGCGGTGCTGGCCCGGCTACGCGCCCACGACCTCCCGCCGGACCGGCTCGTGCTGGAACTCACCGAGACACTCACACTCAGCCAACTCGACGTCGTCGACCGCGTCCTCAGCCGGCTACGTGACTCCGGCGTCCGGCTGGCACTCGACGACTTCGGCACCGGATACTCGTCGCTCTCCCTGCTCTCCCGCATCCCCGTACACGAATTGAAGATCGACCGCAGCTTTGTCGGCGCGATGGAGACCGCCCCCGAAGCCGCCGCCGTCATCCGCTCCACCCTCGACCTCGGCCGCAGCCTCGACCTCACAGTCGTCGCCGAGGGCGTGGAGAGCGAACCGCAACGCCGCGCGCTCTGGGAACTCGGCTGCGCCGCCGGGCAGGGCCACCTGTTCGCCCGGCCACTGCCCGCCGCCGCGCTGCTCGCCACCCTCCAACGCGGCCACGGCGGCCGGACCGGCGCGCTCGCACCGGCACTGCACGACGCCGGCGCCGTGATCCGCCTCCCCGGCCGCCGCACCGGCCGCACCCGCCCGTCACCCCCCGCCGCCACCGGCGACGCCCGGCAACCCTGACCCGGCCGGGACACACCACAGGTCTGCCAGACTGGCCCGCGTGACCGCCCTCGCCGACCCACCGACCGCCCTCTCCCGCCGCTGGTCGGCGCTCGACACCGCAGCCGGCGGCCTCGCCCTCGACCTGGGCCTCTACGCCGCCGCCACCGCCTTCGCCGCGATCACCGCCGCCACCTCCACGCTCCCGCCGCACCGCGCCTGGGGAGCCGTCGCCACCATCGGGTACGCGCTCGCCGCGCTCGCCGCCACCACCCAACTGCTCGCCCGCCGCCGCGACCCCGGCACCACCCTGGCCCGCCTGCCCGCACGGTGGGCCATCACCGCCCTCACCTGGGCCACCACCGCGCTGCTGCCCGTCGTCACGCAGAGCGTCGAACGCGCCGCCGGACGCACCGACCGCGCCCAGGAGGAGGTGATCGTCGTCGAACACGCCGGCACCCGCCTCGCCGAGCACGGCACCCCCTACCTCGGACCCGACGCCATCGCCGCCCTGCCCCCCGGCGAGCAACTCCTCGGCTACACCCCCTACCAGCCCGGCATGGCACTGTTCGGACTGCCCAGAGCCGCCGTGGACGCCTGGTGGACCGACTCCCGCGTCTGGTTCGCAGTGGTCACCGCACTCACCCTCGTCGCCCTCGTCGCCACGCTGCGCGCACACGGCGGCCCCGCCGCACCCCGCCGCGACGCCGCCGTCCTGCGCGCCGTCCAGGCCGCCACCGTCCTGCCCGTCTGCGCGCTCACCCTCGCCACCGGCGGCGACGACCTCCCCGTACTCGCGCTCTGCCTGCTCGCCCTCGCGCTCGCCGCCACCGGACGACCCGGCCGCGCCGGCCTCGCCGTCGGCGTCGCCGGCGCGCTGAAACTCCTCGCCTGGCCGGTCGCCGTCGTCCTGATCTGCTGGGCCGCCACCCGCCGGGCCGCGCCCCGCACCGCCCTCGGCGCCCTCGGCCTCCCCGTCCTCGCCCTGCTCCCGGTACTGCTCGTCGACCGCGACGCCCTCGTCGAGAACGTGCTGCGCTTCCCCCTCGGCCACGGCCTCGTCACCAGCCCCGCCCAGTCACCGTTCCCCGGGCACCTCATCGCCGAGACCCTCCCCGCCGGACGCGCCGTCGCCGCCGCACTGCTCGTCGCCGCCGGACTCGCCATCGCCGCCCGACTGCTGCGCCGCCCGCCCCGCACCGCCGCCGCCACGGCGCTCATCTGCGGGTACGGGCTGCTCGCCGCGATCCTGCTGATGCCCTCCACCCGCTTCGGCTACCTGCTCTACCCGGCCGCCCTGCTCGTCCTCGCCCCCGCACTGGCGCTCACCCGACCGGGCGACCCGGCGGCATTCCCGGCAACCGCCCCGCGCGAGGGGGCCCGAAGGCGTACACCTGAGGAATGACCACCTACCGCGACCGGGCCGAGGCGGGACGGGAACTCGCCGAGCGACTCACCGACCTCGCCGGCCGGCCCGACGTCATCGTGCTCGGCCTGGTACGCGGCGGCATACCCGTCGCCCGGGTGGTCGCCGACCGGCTCGGCGCACCACTCGACGTGCTCGTCGTCCGCAAGCTCGGCGTGCCCTGGGCGCCCGAGGTCGCGTACGGCGCACTCGGCCCCGGCGGCGTGCAGGTCCTCAACGAGATGGTCGCCGGCCGGATCAGCGAGAACGACAGGGCCCAGGTCCGCCGCCGCGAACAGGCCGAACTGGAACGCCGCGAACAGCGCTACCGAGGCGGCCGGCCACCACTGGACCTCACCGGACGCACCGCCGTCATCGTCGACGACGGGCTCGCCACCGGCGCCACCGCCCGCGCCGCCGTCCAGGTCGCCCGCCACCTCGGCGCCGCCCGCGTCCTCGTCGCCGTCCCGGTCGGCTCCGAGCAGGCGTACGACATGCTCGCCGCCGACGCCGACACGGTCGTGAGCTGCCAACTCCCGCACGACTTCGCCGCCGTCGGCGCGTACTACGAGGACTTCCACGAGGTCTCCGACGACGAGGTCACGCAGGCGCTGACCGCCCCCGCGTGAGAACACCCGGTACCTTCGTTGTCATGCAGATGACCTGTCCCAAGTGCCGGGGAGAAATGCGCCAGTACGAGCGCAGCGGAGTAGTCATCGACCAGTGCGGCGAATGCCGCGGCATCTTCCTCGACCGCGGCGAGCTGGAGAAGCTGTTCGACGCCGAGGCCAACTGGAACCGGCAGCACGGCGGCGCTCCGCAGCAGACCGCGCCGACCGGTGCCGGCTACCCACCGCCCCCGCCCCCGCCCGCCGCCGCGCCGCACCAGCCCGGCTACGGCGCCGTCCCCCCGCCCCCTCCGCCGCCGCCCGGCCACGGCTACGCGCAGCCCGCGTACGGCCACGGTCAGCAGCAGCACTACGGCTACCACGGCCACTACCGGCGCAAGAAGAAGCACGGCTTCCTCGGCGAACTGTTCGACTGACCGCCGACCACACGCACGCCGGGCCGGTGCACCGCATCGACCCGGCGCGCTCGTCGCCGTGCCGCGCCTGCCACACCGTGGCAGGCTGCTCGGCATGAGCCCGATCCGGCAGCACGAGGCGCTGGCCCAGGCGTACGACGGCATCACCGCCGTGGTCACCCCGCTCGACGACGCCGGCCTGCAACGGCCCACCCGGTGCCGCGGCTGGCTCGTCGCCGACCTGCTCTTCCACGTGCTCTGCGACGCCCAGCGCGCACTCGTCGCCCTGGCCAGCCCCGCACCCGGACCGGCCGACGTGGACGACGTCAGCTACTGGCGCGCCTTCACCCCCGGCGACGACGACGCGAGCGCCGGGCACGCCTGGTGGGCACGCCGCTCCGCCGTCGCCTTCGACCGGCCCACCGGCGTGGTCCGCCTCTGGACCGACACCGCACCCGCCGCCGTCCGCGCGGCGACCGCAGCCGACCCCGACGGGTACGTGACCACGCAGGGCCACGTGCTGCGCGTACCCCATCTGCTCGCCACCCTGACCACCGAGGCGGTCATCCATCACCTGGACCTGGTGGTGGACCTGCCGGACGCGCCGCGACCGGCGGCGGACCCGACGCGGGTCGCGGCGACCACCATGGACGGCCTGCTCAGTGACGACGCGGTGCGTCCGGCCGGCTGGGACGACCACGAATACCTGCTGAAGGCGGCGGGACGGGTGCCGCTCACCGACCGGGACCGGCTGGAGCTGGGCGAGGCCGCCGGCTGGTTCCCGCTGCTCGGCTGACGCCGGTCAGACGATCGCCATGTCCACGAAGCGCGACAGGTGGAGCTGCGCCGCGACCGTCACGGTGTCGGTGGGCCCGTTTCTGTGCTTGGCGATGATGAAGTCCGCCTCGCCCGCTCGCGGCGACTCCTTGTCATAGTAGTCATCTCGGTGCAAAAGAATGACAACGTCTGCATCTTGCTCAATAGACCCGGATTCCCGCAAGTCGGACAATTGCGGCCGCTTGTCAGTGCGCTGCTCGGGACCACGGTTCAGCTGACTCACGGCGATCACCGGGCACTCGACCTCCTTGGCCAGCAGCTTCAGGCCACGGGACAGGTCCGCGACCTCCTGCTGCCGGCTTTCGGTGCGCTTCGGCGAGGTCATCAGCTGGAGATAGTCGACGACGATCAGCTTCAGGTCGTGCTTCTGCTTGAGCCGCCGCGCCTTCGCCCGGATCTCCATGAGGTTCATGCTCGGCGTGTCGTCGACGAAGAGCGGCGCCTCGCTGATCTCGCCCATGCAGCGGGCCAGCTTGGTCCAGTCGTCGTCGGAGAGCTGCCCGCTGCGCAGCACGTGCAGCGGTACGCGCGCCTCGGCCGAGAGGAGTCGCATGACGATCTCGACCTTGCTCATCTCCAGCGAAAAGATCGCCGACGCCTGGTTGGCGCGGATAGCCGCATTTCGGGCGAAGTCCATACTCGCCGTGCTGTTGTGCGTCGGGATCATCGAGCGGCCCGCCAGATACAGATGGTCGGGATTGTCGACAGTCACACAGCGCACCGGAACGCTCGGCACCGGACGGACGTCCACGATGAAACGCGAGTGGGAGCGGACGTCCGAGAGCGTCCGGCGCCGGGCCGCATGGGCGGTCCGCTTCCGGTCCAGCCGGAAGACCGGGTCCGGCGTGGAGAAGTTCAGCGTGTACGCGATCGACGATTCCTCGGTACGGCCGCGCACCTTGCGCTCGGTCATGGTGCACCGATAGCCCAGGCTGACGACGAGTTCCCGTACGCCGTCGATCAAACGCCGCGAGGTGGACGTGTACCGCAGGTTCCCGGTCGGCGCCACCGTGCCGTCGGTGTCCATGAGACCGGCGAGCAACGCCCGGCGCTGGGTCTCGGAGGCGCGTAGATAGTCGTCCGGAATGTGCTTGTCGTAGGCCACCCCGACTTCGCGGAGCAGGGCCAGGAAGGAACCGTTCCGTTCGTAGCACTCGGCGCAGCGGCGGGTTCCGGGGTTCTCCCGCAGGGCACGGGTGGAGCCGCCGCAGTCGACGCAGGTGCGGTCCGCCGTCCTGGCCGACGTGGGCAGATGCACGCTGTAGACCATGGGCCCGCTCGGGCGCACCAGGAAGCCGTCCTGGGCCACGAGGTCGAGCATCTCCGCGTCCGCGGTGGTGAAGCGGCTGGCCCCGGTGTGCCCGTCGCCGAGCCACACCCCGAGGGTGTACGGCGGGACGGCCAGGTCGCGTTCCGGAAGTCGGAGCGGTGCGCAGTTCCGCACGGCGTGGTTGAGACGGCGGTCGGCCGTCTCGGTACGAAGCGTGGCCGCGATCTGCGCCGTCGTGACGATCCCGTCATGCTCGGCGCGGCTGCCGGCGTTCACCGGTCGTTCCGCGCGTGCACCGAGGCCGGAGATCAACGCGCCCACCGGGTAGCCCGGAGCCGTCCAGTTGCGTGTCTTGCCGGCCCGGGTCACCGGGCGGGCGACCTTGCCGTTGGAACCCACCGTCTGCGCCACCGTGTGAAGCACGTTGCGGAATTCCGGGCCGACCTGTTCCAGGGTTTCCGCGAGAGTGACCAGGCGGTGCGGTTCGGCGGATGCGGTCGCCTCGGCCGCCCGTACCTTCGCCAACGCCGGCTCGGCCCAGTGGTGCCGCCGGCGTGCCTCCGGCTGGCGTCGGCCGGCGCGGGTGTTGGTCTTCCACAGGTGCTCGGCGTCCGCCACGATGACGCTTCCGTCGGAGAACTCGACCTCGTAGCAGGGGCGGTCGTACATCACGTCGAAGACGTTGGTGATCGTCGTCGGGGTGCCGTCCGCGGCGAGGAGCTGCTCACCGACGCGCACCTCACCCATGGTTGTCCAGCCCTGCGGGGTGGGCAGCGGGGTGTCGAGTGCGAGCGCCTTACCGAGACCAGGCCGGCCGGCCACGATGATGAGCTGGCCGGCGTGCAGGCCGTTGAGCAGGCGGTCGAGGTCGGTGAACCCGGTCGGCACGCCCGTCATCACCCCGCCCTGGGCGCCGACCGCCTCGATCTCGTCGAGCGTCGGCTGGAGCATGTCGGCCAGGACGGCGAAGTCCTCGCTGACGCGCTTCTCGGTGATCTCGTAGACGGCCTGCTGAGCGAGGTCGACGATGTCGTCCACGTCGCGGCTGCCGCTCGGGCCGGTGCCGTAGCCGAGCTGCACGATCCGGGTGCCGGCCTCGACCAGCCGGCGGAGCACTGCCCGTTCGCCGACGATGCGGGCGTAGTAGGCGGCGTTCGCGGCAGTGGGCACGCTCGCGATGAGCGTGTGCAGGTAGGGGGCACCGCCGATCCGGGCGAGGTCGCCGGAGTCGGCGAGCGCGGCCGCCACGGTGATCGGGTCGGCCGGTTCGCCGCGTCCGTAGATGTCGAGGATCGCGTCGAAGATGGTGGCGTGGACCGGGCGGTAGAAGTCGTTTGTCTTCAGGATCTCCACGACGTCGGCGATGGCGTCCTTGGACAGCAGCATGCCGCCGAGTACGCACTGCTCGGCGGCGACGTCCTGGGGTGGTGTCTTTTCGAACGCAGATTCGCGCGGCGGTGGCTCGGGCGATTGTCCCCCGGTCCGTTCCGCACGCGTCTCGTCGGTGACCGACACGGGTTCCCCCCTCGCTGCGTCGGATCGAGTCCAGCTCTATCGCCGGGGTATGACAACTCTGCGCCGACCCTCCGGTCGATCGGGGGTCATCGCCCGGCGGTCGGGGGCCAACGATACGGAACCCGAGGTCAGCCGCTCAACAAGGCCGGTGGATGAGCCTTGGGACAACCTGTGGACGCCTGGGGACAGGCATGTGCGCAGGGTGTGCACAGGGGTGTGGAAAAGTGATGGGGAATTCTGGGCGTATCGCCTCTGACCTGGGCTTTTCCTATCCCCACCCTGTGGACGGAAGATTTCCGGTCGAGCTTTGTCGTCGTTCGTCCCGTACTATCGCTGCGAACGGCGACACCTGGGACAGCGGGTTTACTTTCGGGTTGAGAGAGGTCACGCTCCGGCCGTGAGACACCGGGACTGGGCAAGCGGAGAGGACAGCCCGCGCGAGCGACGGCCGAGCGGTTCCTGGGACGAGCCCGCCGGGCCGCGCCGGGTCGACTCGTACGCGCCGGAGGGCTACCGCACGGCGAGCCGGCGGCGGGCGATCGAGCGTGGCCAGGACGAGCCGGTGGAGACGTACCTTCCGCGGTGGGCGCTGGAATCCGGGGTGAGTCGCGCGGACGGCGGCGGGCGGCATGCCGCGCCGGACGACGACGAGGTGGAGCCGCCCACCTCGGGAAGTGCCCGGCGGGATCTGCGCGCGATCGGTGCGGGTCCACTGTCGGATCACACCGCCGAGTGGACGATGGACGCCCCGCAGGAGCGGGGGTACGTGGGTAACCGGCGGGCGGACCAGGACGACGAGCCGGTGTCGGGGGCGGTGCCCCGGAGTCGTCCGCGTCGCGCGGCGACGCGCCGGCCGCAGGTGACCTGGTCGGGGCTGCCGGAGCCGGCGGGTTCGGGCGAAGGGCCGGCCGGGCCGGAGGGTGGGCTGCCGACGGGTCGGCGGCGCCGGCCGGCGTCGGGTTCCTCCTGGCCGCCGCCAGCGGGGTCGGACTCCGCCTGGTCGCGGTCGGCGGCTTCGGATGGCGCGTGGTCCCCGTCGGCGTCGGATGCCGAGTGGCCGGCGGCGCCGGATGCGGGCTGGTCGCCGTCGAGGGCCGCGGAGCGGGAGGCCACCTGGGGACGGGCGACGGAGACCGCGAAGGCGGCGGAGCCGGAGGCCACCTGGGGACGGACGGCGGCGTCCGCGAAGGCGGCGGAGCCGGAGTCGGCCCGGTCGCGGCCGGCGGCGGATCCGTGGCAGCGTCGCCGGGCGGCCGGGCGTGAGCCGGTGGACCCGCCCGCTGTGGATCCGTGGGACGCGTCCGGGCTGCATGCCTGGGACCGGCCGGTGCCCGCGAGCGGCCGGGGCCGGGCGGAGAGCCGGTGGGACCGTACCGAGCACACCGGTGAGTGGGACCGGTTCACCGACACGGGTTTCATGGAGCCGGTGCGGGACACCGACGACCGGTACGCGGATGCCGATCCGTGGGACCGTTCGGTGCCGCCGGTGCGGGAGGGCTGGGCGTCGCCGGAGCGGGCCGAGGCGTTCTGGTCGGGTACCCGCCTCTCGGGTGACGATCCGCGCTGGATGGAGACGCCGTCGACGGCCCCGCGTTCACCTGCGGTGGCGTACTCGGCACCGCGTCCGCGTACCGCGCCTCGTCGTCGCCCGGTGGAGCCGGCGCCGTCGACGTTGCGGCGGCGGGTGGAGACGATCGGCGGCGGTTCGTGGGGCCGGCGGCTGGAAGACGACCTGCTGGATCCGGATCCGGGTGGCCCGTTGCGTCCGCTGGTCTACACGGCGGCGTGTTATCTGGTGCCGGCGGTGCTGCTGGTGGTCGGTCTGCTGCTCCTGAGTGGTCAGCCTCCGGCGGGGTGCGTCACGGACATCACCGGTGGCGGCTGTGATTCCCCGCGCGCGCACGCGCTGGAGTCGTTGCTGTCGGCGGCACCGCGGTTCGGGTTGGCGATGGTGAGCAGTCTGGTGGTGGCGGTGTTGTTGCGGCAGGTCGGGACGACGTGGCGGTCGGCCACGGTGGCGCTGGCGGCCGCCGTGGTGGGTGGTGGGCTGTCCACGGTCGTGATCAGCGCGGTGACGGGCAAGCCGCTCGGTTGAGCGGCTTGCGTCGAGCGACTCCGGCCGAGCGCCGGGGATGCTGAAAGGCCCGCACCGGCAAGCGGTGCGGGCCTTTCACGTCGTGCTTCGGGTGTCAGCCCTTGACCACGTTCAGGTCGAACTTGGCGGTCACCTCGGGGTGCAGCCGGATGCTGACCGGGTAGGAGCCGAGCGCCTTGATGTGGCCGGGCATCTCCAGCCGGCGGCGGTCCAGGGTCGGGCCGCCGGCGGCCTTGACGGCGTCGACGATCTCGGCCGGGGTGACCGAGCCGAAGAGCCGGCCGCCGTCGCCGGCGCGGGCCTTCAGGTTGACCTTCAGGCCCTCGACCTGGGTCTTCACCTCGGTGGCGTGGCCGAGGTCGCGGATCTCGCGGGCCGAGCGGGCCCGCTTGATGACCGTGACCTGCTTCTCCGCGCCCTTGGTCCAGGCGATCGCGAAGCCCTGCGGCAGCAGGTAGTTACGGCCGAAGCCGTCCTTCACCTCGACGATGTCGCCCGGAGAGCCGAGGCCGGACACCTCCTGAGTCAGGATGATCTTCATGTCCGTGCCTCCTCTCAGCGGGCCGTGGCCGTGTAGGGCAGGAGCGCCATCTCACGGGCGTTCTTGACCGCACGGGCGATCTGCCGCTGCTGCTGCGAGGTCACGCCGGTCACCCGCCGAGCGCGGATCTTGCCGCGGTCGGAGATGAACTTGCGCAGCAGCGCGGTGTCCTTGTAATCGATATAGGTGATCCCGTCCTTGTCGAGCGGGTTCACCTTCTTCTTCGGCTTGCGCAGTGCCGCAGCCTTCGCCATTGCTCTTGCTCCTGGTTTGCGATCGCGGGCGCTCGGCGCCATCAGAACGGGGGCTCCTCGTCGAAGTTTCCGCCGCCCGAACCACTGCGGGAGGGGGCAGGGGCAGCAGAGGCCCAGGGGTCGTCGAAGTTGCCTCCGCCGCCACCCTGGCCGCCACCACCACCGAAGCCGCCGCCACCGCCACCGGAGCGGGACATCTTCTGCACCTTCGCCGTGGCGTAGCGCAGCGACGGGCCGATCTCGTCGACCTCCAGCTCGATGACGGTGCGCTTCTCACCCTCACGGGTCTCGTACGACCGCTGACGCAGCCGGCCGGACACGATCACGCGAGCGCCGCGCTGCAGCGACTCGGCGACGTTCTCGGCGGCCTGGCGCCAGACCGTGCACGAGAGGAACAGCGGCTCGCCGTCCTTCCACTCGCCGGAGGCCTTATCCATGAAGCGGGGCGTCGAAGCGACCCGGAACTTGGCGACCGCCGCGCCGGAGGGGGTGAATCGCAACTCGGGGTCATCGGTCAGGTTGCCGATGACCGTGATGGTGGTGTCTCCTGCCATGACCATCTCCTCGCGCACTCATCGTTGTGCCGTACAGGCTCTCAGAGCCGTACGACAGCGTGGATGAGGCTTGATCCGGACGTGCCGGGTCTAGATGCTCAGCGCATCTCCGGACGGATGACCTTGGTGCGCAGCACCGACTCGTTGAGTCGGAGCTGACGGTCCAGCTCGCCAACGGCCTCCGGCGTCGCCTGGAGGTCGATGACGGCGTAGATGCCCTCGGCCTTCTTGTTGATCTCGTACGCGAGGCGCCGGCGGCCCCACACGTCGGTCTTCTCCACCGAGCCACCCGCGGTCCGGATCACGTTCAGGTACGTGTCGAGCGACGGGGCGACGGTGCGCTCCTCGAGGCTGGGGTCGAGGATCACCATTACTTCGTAATGACGCAAGACGTGCTCACCTCCTGTGGGCTAAGCGGCCACGGTCCTTCCGTGGCAGGAGGTCGTGCGTCGCTGCCGCGGCCGGTGCCGGGGGAACCCGGCCGGACACGGACAACCGCACCAGGATAGCCGGTCCGGACGATCATGGCCGGGCCGGTGGCCCCGGTGCGCCGGATGCGTGACAGGGGTCCACCTCCGGATGAGAGGTGGACCCCTGTCCACGAGACCGCGGGGCGTCCCGTCCGCATTCCTTGGGTGGGACCTGGGGAGGAACGACCACACCGATGAGGTTGGATCGAAGACGCCCCGCGGAGCTTTATCGTGTTGTCACCTGGTCTGACCATACAATGGCTCTCGTCACCACTTGGGGTAAATGGAAGAATTGGTCCGACTGCTGGTCTCCCGTACCGGAATGACGAGCGGATCCCGCCCCGTCGCGCCGGGCCGCACGGCGGGGCGTCCCGTTGCCGGGGGTCCACCCTCGCCCGTCCGTGCTGTGGACCACGTTCGGGCGGAGCGTCGACCATCGATCCCATCTCGGACAACGACCGCCGGGCCCGGTGGTGACGCGTCCGACCCGCCGGGCACCCCGCGCGAGCGCGCCGACCGTCGCAGGCGCGACGTAGGCTGCCCAGCATGCGAATCGGAGCCCACGTCGATCCGACCGACCCGCTGGCCGAGGCGACCGCACGGCAGGCCGAGGCGGTCCAGTTCTTCCTGGCCGACCCGCAGGGCTGGAAGGCCCCGAAGCCACGCGAGGACGCCGAGCGCCTGCGCTCCGCCGACGTCGACCTCTACGTGCACGCGCCGTACGTGATCAACGTAGCCACGCTCAACAACCGCATCCGCATCCCCAGCCGCAAGCTGCTGCTCGCCCACGCCGCCGCGGCGGCCGACGTCGGGGCCAGCGGGCTGATCGTGCACGGCGGCCACGTCAACGCCGGCCACGACGTCGCCGTCGGCTTCGACAACTGGCGCAAGACCTTCGCGTACGCGGCGGACTCCGGCGGCTTCCCGCTGCCGGTGCTGATCGAGAACACCGCCGGCGGTGACAACGCCTGTGCCCGGCACCTCGACTCCCTGGCCCGGCTCTGGGACGCGCTCGGCGACTACGAGGTCGGCTTCTGCCTGGACACCTGCCACGCGTACGCGGGCGGCGAGGAACTGCTGGGCCTGGTCGACCGGGTGAAGGCGATCACCGGCCGGATCGACCTGATCCACGCGAACAACTCCAAGGGCGCGTTCAACTCCGGCCAGGACCGGCACGACAACCTCACCGGCGGCACCATCGACCCGGAACTGCTGGTGGCGGTGATCCGCGCGGCCGGCGCACCGGTGATCGTGGAGACCCCCGGCGGCGTCGAGGGCCAGGCCGCCGACATCGCGTTCCTGCGGGGGCAGTTGGGCGCGACGGCGTGACGACCGAGCAGTCCGGCACGACCGGCCGCCGGTCCCGCGCCGAGAACCGGCCGGACGACGGCACGAACGCGCCGGACCGGCCGGATGACACGGCCGGGGCAGCCCTGCCCGGCGAGGCCGACACGGAAACCGCCGGGGCCGACAAGACCGCCGGGGTCCGGGACGGGGCCGCCGCCGACAGGGACGACGCCCGGCCGGACGACGGCGACGCCGGCACCGCCGATGACGGCGAGAGTGCCGACGCCGGGGACGAGAACACAGCGGGTACGGACGGCGACAAGCCCACCGACCCCTGGTCCGCGTTCGGGCCGGCGCCGGAGCCGGTGCTCGGCCGGCCACGCCGGGCGATCCGCGCGGTCGGCCGCTTCCTGGCGCACGAGTGGACGCTCGCCGCCGTCGCCGCGCTCGCGCTGGCCGCGGCGATGACGTGGCCCACGCTGCGCTATCCGCGGCACACGCTGCCGCAGGACTACTGGGATCCGAGCCTGCAGGCGTGGCAGATGGCGTGGTCCGGGCACATCCTGCGTACCGACCCGGCGATGCTGTGGCACGCCAACGCGTTCTATCCGGAGAACTGGAGCTTCGCGTTCTCCGACACGCTCCTCGGGTACGCCCCGGCCGGCCTGATCGGGGTCGGCCCGGAGCACGCCGTGCTGCGCTACAACATCATGTTCGTGCTGGCCCACGCGCTCGCCGCGTTCGGCGCGTACGCGCTGGCCCGGCAGCTCGACGCGGGCCGCATCGGCGGTGCGGTGGCCGGGGCGAGCTTCGCCTACGCGCCGTGGCTGCTGGCCCAGGCGGGGCACCTGCACATCATCTCCAACGGGGGCATCCCGCTGGCGCTGGCCATGCTGGCCCGGGGTCACGGCTGGTCGCTGCGGTACGGCTACCGGCCGCGTCGCCGGCACGCGGGCTGGGCGCTCGCCGGGTGGCTGGTGGCCGCGTGGCAGCTCAGCCTCGGCTTCGGCATCGGGCTGCCGTTCGCGTACATGCTGGCCGGGGCCGTGCTGGTCTCGGTGGTGCTGTGGTTCGTGCGGCGGCGCCGGGTGAGGCGTCCGTTCGGCCGGCGGCTGTTCCTGGCCGACGTGTTCGGCGGGCTCGCCTTCGCCGCGGTGGGCGCGGCGCTGGCGGTGCCCTACTTCAAGGTCGCCGAGCTGCACCCGAACGCGGAGCGGACACTCGGCGACATCGGGCTCTACTCACCACCCGCGAGCGGGTTCTTCACCGCGCCGGCCGAGTCGCGCGTCTGGGGCGGCCTGCACGAGGGCGCCCGCGCCGTGCTGCCCTGGCATCCGGAGATGACGCTGCTGCCGGGCTTCGCGCTCTACGCGCTCGCCGCCGGTGGCCTGTTCTTCTCGGTCTGGCGGGTCCGGCACCGGATCTTCCTGCTCGCCGGGGTGCTCGTGACGATGGCGCTGGCCATGGGCACCCGGTTCTTCGGCGGCCGGTTCACCTACGTGCCGTTGTTCGACTACCTGCCGGGCTGGAGCGGGCTGCGGACGCCGGGCCGGATGATGCTCTGGGCCACGCTGCTGCTGGGCCTGCTCGCGGCGGGCGCGGTCACCGCGTTCTGCATGCGGGTACGCGAGCTGGCCGCCGAGCGGGTGCCGCCGTGGCCGGGCCCGTGGCTGCGCCTGGCCACGCTGCTGCCGTTGGCGCTGGTGCTCGTGGAAGGGCTGAACGCCACGCCGCAGCCGGTGGTGCCGCGGCAGCCGGCGGCGCTGCGCACTGTGGACGGTCCGATGCTGGTGCTGCCGAGCAGCCAGAACCTGGACCAGCCGGTGATGCTCTGGTCCACCGACCGGTTCCAGCCGATGGTCAACGGCGGCAGTGGCTTCACGCCGCGCTCCCAGGCGCAGATCCGGGAGGCGACTGTGAGCTTCCCGGACTACGCGAGCGTCGACTACCTGCGGCAGATCGGCGTGAAGAACGTGGTCGTGTTGCGCGACGAACTGGCGGGCACTCCGTGGGAGGGGATACTCGACCGGCCGGTCGACACGCCGGGGGTGACCCGCGAGCAGCTCGGCGAGGCGGTCGTGTTCCGGCTGTAGACCGGAACACGACCGTCTCGGTCACACCGGGACGGGTTCGTCGGATCGTTCGGCGGCACGCGCCCGCCACCGCTGATGCCAGGGCGCGTCGGGGGCGCCGTCGAGCACCCCGCCGTCCGGGTCGTCGGCGTAGGTGTGCCGGACGACGTCCAGTTCGGGCCGCAGGACGTCCCGGATCACGAACCCGCAGAGCACCACGACGGTGATCAGCCGCAGGCTCGACGCCAGCACGAAGACGCCCTCGGGGAAGACCGGCCGGGACATGGCGGTGCCGAGCAGTTCGCCGTAGAACGCGGCGAAGTAGCAGACCTCGGCGATCTGCCAGGCCAGGAACGCGCCCCAGCGCGGCCGGGCGAGCACCGCGAGGGGCAGCAGCCAGAGCACGAACTGCTGGGACCACACCTTGCTGAAGATGAGGAACGCGGCGACCACCAGGAAGGCGAGCTGGGCCAGGCGAGGGCGGCGCGGCGCGAGCAGCGCCAGCCCGGCCACGCCGAGGCAGGCCAGTCCGAAGAGCAGGTACGACAGCCAGTTGAGGGTGGGGATGTTGGCGTTCAGCCACTCGAACGGCCCGAGTTCGCCCGGCGAGGACGGGCTGATCCGGCCGTCCAGGTAGCGGCCGATGTACCAGAGCGTGCCCCAGTCGATCGGGCGCGTGGTGTTCAGGTCGAAGAAGCGTTCCCAGTTCTCCCGGTAGGGGATCGCCACCGGCAGGTTCACGGCCACGAGCGTCACCAGGGCGGTCGTCGTGGCGACAAGCCCGGCCAGCAGCTTGTCGGCGCGCAACGCGAGCACCAGGATCGGCCCGAGGAGGAACAGCGGCCACATCTTCGCCGCACCGCCCAGTCCGATGAGGACTCCGGCCACTGCGGGCAGCAGCATCCCGTACCGGTCGGGTCGGGCGCGTGCCCAGGCCAGCAGACCGAACGCGGCCAGGCCGATGGCGAGCAGGTCCCAGTTGACGGTGGCGGTGAGCACGAGCGCCGGGGAGAGCGCGAACAGGGCGGCGTCCCAGGGTCGTCGTCGGCGCAGGCTGAGGATCACGGCGACGGTGGCGACGGCGAGCGCGCCGAGCACCAGCGCGTTCAGGTTGTAGAACCACTGCCCCTGGTTGATGGTGGGGTTGTCGCTGCCGAGGGCGTGCACCGGCAGGCCGAGGGCGCCCATGAAGTAGCCGGTCAGCACCGGGTACTCCACCGGGTGGTCGGCGTAGGGCACCTTGCCCTCGTTGAGCCCTTCGGCGTAGTAGAGCGCCAGCACGTCGGTGTAGCACATCCGGGTGTACTGGACGTTGTTCTGCCAGGCGCCGTCCTGGCAGGGCGACTTCTGCACCCAGTGCAGAGCCAGCGTGAGGCAGACGAGCGCCAGCACGATCCGGCCGGCGGTCCAGAACCGGCTCTCGCGGTCGGCGGGCCGGTCCAGGGCGGCGGCGTGGTCGCCGAGTGGCCCGCCGATCAGACCGGAGGCACCGCGAACGAACCAGTCCGAGCGGGACGGGTGGTCCACCGTCTCTGCGGATCGTGGCGCCGCCTCGGACGCGCCGGGCTCATCGATGCCTGCGGGCGACTGGGTGCTCATGAAGACGCATCCTGCCGTACACCGGGGGTCGCCGTCCCGTCGCGCGCGGAGAAATTCCGGTACGCGAAACGCGGCGGCGGCCGGACCGAGGTCCGGCCGCCGCCGTCGGGTGGTACGCGTCAGTTCTGTCGTGCCGGTGGAGTGCTCGGTAGCAGCCCGCCGCCGCCACCGCCGCCGCCGGGACGTCCACCGCCGCCGGGGAGCCCGCCGCCGGGGTTGTTGCCACCGCCCGGGTTGCCGCCGCCGGGCGTGCCCCCGGGGCAGAACAGGCCCAGCGGGTCGCAGTTCTGGCCAGGCTGGCCGGGCTCGTTCGGGGGCGGCGCCGGGGCCTCGCCGTTGCCGGTGTCGTCCTCGCCGACGTTGGCCGCGGGCGGGAACTCTTCCTTGTCCTTGCCCTTGAGCGCGTCGTTCATGAAGCGCTGGAAGATGTCACCCGGCATCCGGGCACCGCTGATGTCCCGGCCGTCCTTGTATTTGATCGCCTTGCGGTCGGCCTTGTTGCCGACCCAGACGGCGGTGGCGAGCTGCGGTGTGTAGCCGATCATCCAGGCGTCGCCGTTGCTTGACGTCTTGTCGTTGAGTTCCCAGGTACCGGTCTTCTCGGCGACCTGCCGGCCCTCTTCGAGGCGCTTGTTGATCTGGCCCGGGTACTGCTTCAGCACGGACGTCACGTCGGCGACGACGTCCTTGTCGATCCGCTGTTGCCCCTTGAGCTTCTCCCCGCCGACCGTGTCCCACTTGCCGGTGACCGGATTCTGCTTCTCCACCTTGCGAATGAAGTGCGCCTTGTGGTAAACGCCCTGGTTGGCGAAGGTGGCCACGCCGTTGGCGTGGTCGAGCACGGTGATCGGGTACTGGCCGTAGCCGATGACGTGGAAGAACGGCGACGGCGCCAGGTCCTTCGGGTCCGCCTTGGTCAGGTCGTGCGCCTTGGCCGGGTTGGTGTCGGTCTGCCACATGGTGGTGACGCCGGCCTGCTTGGCCATGTCGAGCACCTTGTCCGGGCCGATCTTCTCGGTGATGTAGTAGAACGGCACGTTCAGCGACTTGAGCGTCGACAGTTCGAGCGTGCAGGAGTCACCACAGGAGACCTTGTCCGCGCCGGCGTTGCTGACCTTGAACTTGGTGTCCTTCGGGGTGAATGCCGAGCCCTTCCAGCGGGACTTGATCGAGATGCCTTCCTTCAGCGCCGCGGCGAGCGTGTAGATCTTGAAGCTCGAGCCCGGTGAGTGGCCACCGCTGACGACGCCGTTGTCCACGTTCTTCCCGGCGTAGTCGGTGCCGGTGCCGTTGTCGCCGCCGTAGTAGGCGAGCACACGCCCGGTCTTCGGGTCGATCGCCACCACGGCGGCCATCAGGTTCGACGGCTGGCCGGCGAGTTCGGAGCCCTTCTTGGCCCGCTGTGCCGCGGCGAGCGCCGCCTCCTGCATCTTCTTGTTGATCGTGGTGGTGATCTTGTAACCACCCCGGCTCAGCGCCTTGGCGCAGAGCGGCTTCTTCTCGGTCACCTCGGCCTCGTTGTCGGTGCAGAGCTTCATCTCGCGCAGTTCCTGCGAGACGTAGTTGACGACGTTGCCGTACGGGGTGTCGATGCCGAATCCGCCGCCGCTGTTCTTCGACGGCTTCGCGATGTTCTTCGGGTACTCGGTGGGGTGCGGCGGCATGTTCGGCGCATCGAGCCACTTCTCGGTGATCATGCCGTTGATCACGTAGTTCCACCGGTCCAGCGCGGCCGTCTGGTTGATCGCCGGGTCGTAGCCCTGGTGGGTGGCGCTCGGCTCCGGCTGCTTGATCAGGGCGGCCAGCACCGCGGCCTCGGCCACGTTCAGGTCCTTGGCGTTCTTCTTGAAGTACGTCTGCGACGCCGCCTGGATGCCGTACGCGCCGCGGCCGAAGTAGATGACGTTCAGGTAGTGCTGCATGATCACGCGCTTGTCGTACTTGTCGTTCAGCTTGGAGGCGAGGATCGCCTCCTTCACCTTGCGGCCGTACGTGTCCTGGTTCAGGTTCTCGAACGCGTTGCGCGCGTACTGCTGGGTGATGGTCGAGGCGCCCTGCTTGTCGCCGCCGGTGAGGTTGTTCCACGCGGCCCGGGCGATGCCCTTGTAGTCCACACCGGAGTGCCGGTAGAAGTTCCGGTCCTCCGCCGCGGCGACGGCGTGCTGGACGTGCTCCGGGATCTGGTCGATGGTGACGAGCTGCCGGTTCTGGTCGCCGATCCGGGCGATGGCCTCTTTGCCGCTCGAGTCGTAGATGGTGGTGGACAGCGGCGGGATGGTGTCCTCCGGGAGCACCACCTTGGTGGAGTACCAGGTGAAGCTCACCACGCCGATGCCGGCGAGCATGATGAACACGGCGAAGCCGGCGATCAGGATGTTGATCCGGCGGCGCTTCTTGGCGCGCGCCGGGTCCTCACCGCGGCCACCCCGGCCGGGGCCGGTCGGACCACCGGGACCACCGGGACCGCCACCGGAGGGGCCGGGCACCCGGGCACGGCCTCCGACCGCCGCGGCGCCGACGCTCGCGCGCCCGCCCACGCCTGCCCGCCCGCCGACGGCGGCCGCGCCCACGCTCGCCGCGCCCACCGAGGCACGCCCGGCCGGAGCGGCCGGTGAGACCGGCACAGACGCACGACCGGCGCCCGCGCGCCCGCCCGGTGCCGGCGACACCGGTACCGAGGCGCGGCCCGCGCCGGCCCGGCCGACCGAGGCCGATCCGGACGCTCCGCGTGGCGCCGGAGCGACGCCGCCGACCGGGGCCCGGCCGCCCGCGCCGTACGGTGTCACGGAGGCTCGCGCCGAGGCGCCGCCGTCCGCAGCGCCGGACCAACCGTTCCCGCCCCGGCTCCTGTCGGAACCGGGGTCGCCGTCCGGGCCCGGGATCTGGGCTCGCGCACGCGAAGAACTGGGATCGCCGTAGTTCATTCCTCACACCCTGCCGGTCGCGGTGGGACGCGGGGGCGCCGCCACCGGGTTGCCGTGAGCTGGAACACGGGACGCTACCCGCCGGTGATACCGGCGCGCGCCCGCCAAATCCGACCTATTCGGACCAATTACGCTTAAGGGCTGTCGCTCCTGCCGCCCGGGGAATGGGCCGGCAGCGATCGGGACAGCCGCGTTCACCGTTGCGCCTCTCGCCTTCGCCGAGGGGTGGAGCCGTTGGCCGCGACCGAGTCGTCCGCGTCCTCCGCCTCGCCCGTGAGACCGTCCCGTCCGAGCAGGAACTGCTCGACGAGATGGTTCCAGTCACAGCCGGGGCAGACCTCCACCACGAACACCTGGAACTCACGCAGCGTCATGGCCAGGACGGGCAACTCGGCCCGGGTACGCGCCTGGCCGGCCGACTGCTTGAGTTCGTCACCGTAAATGTAGTGGACGTGGATCAGGTTCTCGCTGCGGCAGATCGGGCAGCGGTGGTCGGTCGGCTCGCCGTGGAAACGAGCAGCGTTCTTCAGGTACGGCGAGGCGTCGCAGACGTCGTACGTGCCGACCCGCCCGGCGAGCAGTTCACGCAGCACAGCCCGCTTCTGAAGCGAGTAGTCGACGACCTGGCGCTGCGTACGCATGCGGCAAAGGGTACGCGCTCCGGCGAACCCAGGCGACCATGGTCACGAGGTGTGACGGCCGCGTCGCGTAAGCAGGGGGTTTGCCCCACCCTCACCTCTCCGCTAACGTGCGATGTATCGGTCCGATACATCGCGGTGGTTAGTGGTCCGCGCAGGGGGAAAGAGGGGACGGCCCGTGCTCGAGCTCGCCATCCTCGGCCTCCTGCAGGAGGCGCCGATGCACGGCTACGAGCTGCGCAAGGAGCTGACCGCCAAACTCGGGGCCATCCGGGCGGCGATCAGCTACGGCTCGCTCTATCCGACCCTGCGCCGGCTACAGGCGGCCGGATGGATCACCGAGGCCGCTGAGGCACCCGCGACCGCCGAGGAGGTTCCCGCGCTGACCAGCCGACGCGGTCGGGTGGTCTACACCATTACCGCGGAGGGCAAGGAACGCTTCGCCCAGCTCATAGCGCAGGCTGGACCCGAGACGTACGACGACACGGGCTTCGGCGTGCACTTCGCGTTCTTCGCCCGGACCGACCAGGCCACCCGGCTCCGGATCCTGGAAGGTCGTCGCCGCAAGATCGAGGAGCGTCGCGAAGGCCTTCGTGACGTGCTCGGCCGGGCAGCCGAGCGGCTCGACGCGTACACCCTGGAACTGCAACGCCACGGGCTCGACGCCTGTGAGCGCGAGGTCCGCTGGCTGGAGGAGCTCATCGCCAACGAGCGCTCCGGCCGGGCCCCCGCCGACCCGCGACCCGGGACGGCCGGTGGCCGAGGAGACAACGACAGCCCGCCCACGCCTGGAACGTCCAGGAAAGAGCGGCCGTGATGAAGAAGAAGGAGGCAGACGCTATGGGCTCCGTCCGCGTCGCCATCGTCGGTGTGGGTAACTGCGCCTCGTCCCTCGTACAGGGCGTGGAGTACTACCGGAACGCCGACCCGAACGACCGCGTCCCGGGTCTCATGCACGTCACCTTCGGCGACTACCACGTCTCGGACGTGAAGTTCGTCGCGGCGTTCGACGTGGACGCCAAGAAGGTGGGCATGGACCTCGCGGAGGCGATCGTCGCCAGCGAGAACAACACGATCAAGCTCTGCGACGTGCCGCCGACCGGCGTCACCGTGCAGCGCGGCCCGACCTTCGACGGTCTCGGCCAGTACTACCGCGAAATCGTCGAGGAGTCGGACGCCAAGCCGGTCGACGTGGCGCAGGCGCTGCGCGACGCCCAGGTCGACGTGGTCGTCTCCTACCTCCCGGTGGGTTCCGAGGAGGCCGACAAGTTCTACGCCCAGGCCGCGATCGACGCCGGCTGCGCGTTCGTGAACGCCCTGCCGGTCTTCATCGCCTCCGACCCGGAGTGGGCGAAGAAGTTCACCGACGCCGGCCTGCCGATCGTCGGCGACGACATCAAGAGCCAGGTCGGTGCCACCATCGTGCACCGCGCCCTGGCGAAGCTCTTCGAGGACCGCGGGGTCGAGCTGCTGCGCACGTACCAGCTCAACTTCGGCGGCAACATGGACTTCATGAACATGCTGGAGCGCAACCGCCTGGTCTCGAAGAAGATCTCGAAGACCCAGTCGGTGACCTCGCAGATCCCGCACGAGATGCAGAAGAGCGACGTGCACATCGGCCCGTCCGACCACGTGCCGTGGCTGGACGACCGCAAGTGGGCGTACATCCGCCTGGAGGGGCGCTCCTTCGGTGACACCCCGCTCAACGCGGAGCTGAAGCTCGAGGTGTGGGACTCGCCGAACTCGGCCGGTGTCATCATCGACGCCGTCCGCGCCGCGAAGATCGCGCTGGACCGCAAGATCGGCGGCCCGATCCTCTCCGCCTCCTCGTACTTCATGAAGTCCCCGCCGGAGCAGTACGCCGACCACGACGCGCACGCCGCCGTCGAGGCGTTCATCGCCGGCGAGATCGAGCGCTGACGCGCCGAGAAGCAGAAGAAGGAAGGCCGGGTCCGCGCGGACCCGGCCTTCCTTCTTCTCGTACGTCAGGACCAGGCTCGCCGCAGCGCCACGGACGCCTCCAGCTCCAGCAGCGTCACCTTGCGCGGCAGTCCCCCGCCGAAGCCGACGAGCTTGCCGCCCGCGCCGACGATCCGGTGACAGGGCACGATCACCGGCACCGGATTGCGGTTGCAGGCCACCCCGACCGCCCGGGCGCCGCCGGGATCGCCGACCGCCTTCGCCACCTCGCCGTAGGTAGTCGTCTCGCCGTAGGGGATGCGGGTCATCTCCCGCCAGACCGCGCGCTCGAACTCCGAGCCGCGCGGGGCCGACACCGGCACTGTGAACCCGGTCAGCTCACCGGCGAAGTACGCCCGCAGCTCCGCCACCGCCAGCCGGGCCACCGCGTCGCCGGGGTCGTCGGCCGCCCCGTCCACCCGGCCGAAGTGCGCGCCGCGCACCGCGTCGCCGTCGGTGCCGACGGAGAACTCCCCGATCGGCGAGTCGAGCACGGTCCAGCGCATGCCACCCATTGTCCCGCCCACGCCGACATCCCCCGCGACCGGCTCTCCGGAGGCGGACCGGACGACCGCTGAGCGAAGTCGATGTTGCACGGCGTCGATACTGTGCAGGTCATGGCCACCGGGACGCTCATCTTCCTGATCATCGGCGGGATCGGGGTCGGCGTGCTGACCCTCGCCCTGCTCGGCTCGGGAGTGCTCCACCTCGGCCAGCCGGACGTCGACGGGCCGGTGTCGCTGGAGGCGGCCGCCGGGTTCACCGGGGCGTTCGGTTTCGGCGGCGCGATCGTCAACGAGCTGCTCGGCGGACGTACCCCTGGAATGATCGCGGCGGCGGTGGCCGGCGGCGCGCTGGCCGCCGTGCCCACCGCGTGGCTGGCGGCGCGGCTGAGCCGCGCGGCCCGCAACATGCGCACCGACGCCACCCCCACCCGCGACCACCTCGCCGGCGCGATCGGGCTGGTGGTGACGCCGATCCCCGGCGGCGGCTACGGGGAGGTGCGGGTACGCCTCGCCGGCCAGCCGGTGAAACTCAACGCCCGTGCCGACCAGGCGATCCCGGTCGGCGCCCGGATCTTCGTGGTCGAAGCACTGAGCGAGACCAGCGTGCACGTCGAGACCTACTGACACCACCACACAGACGGGATCATCCATGCCCCTGCTCGTCGCCATCGGCGGCGCGGTCCTCCTCGCCGTCGTCCTCGTCCTCTTCGTGTTGTCCCGGATCAAGGTGGCCGGGCCGAACCAGGCGTTCATCGTCACCGGCCGCAAGGGCCGCACCACCCAGACCGCCGACGGCGGCCGGGCCACCGACATGTCCGGGCAGAAGGTGGTGCTCGGCGCCTCGGTGTTCGTCCTGCCGGTGGTGCAGAAGCTCCAGTCGCTCGACCTGTCCAGCCGCCGGATCGACGTCAGCATCCGTGGCGCGGTGAGCAAGCAGGGCATCCGCACCGAGCTGCACGGCGTCGCGATCGTCAAGGTGGGTGGCACCGAGGACGCGATCCGTGCCGCCGCCCAGCGCTTCCTGAACCAGCAGGAGGAGATCGACAACTTCACCCGCGAGGTGCTCGCCGGCGCGCTCCGCTCGATCGTCGGGCGGCTCACCGTCGAGGAGATCATCCGGGACCGGGCGGCATTCGCCAGCGCGGTGGCCGAGGAGGCCGAGCACTCGATGACCAACCAGGGTCTGGTGCTCGACACGTTCCAGCTCCAGGACATCCTGGCCGAGGGCTCCTACCTCCAGGACCTGGGCCGGCCGGAGGCCGCCCGGGTGCTCAAGGACGCGGCCATCGCCGAGGCGCGGGCCCGCCAGCAGGCCGAGCAGGAGCGGCTGCTCGCCGAGGAGGCGATCGCCGAGGCGAACCGGAACCTGTCGCTCAAGCAGGCCGGCATCCAGGCCGAGATCGACGCGGCGAAGGCGAAGTCGGCCGCGGCCGGGCCGCTCGCGCAGGCCGAGCGGGACCAGGCGATCCTCTCCGAGCAGCAGAAGGTTGCCGAGCGCAACGCCGAGCTGAAGCAGCGCCAGCTCGACACCGAGGTCCGCAAGCCGGCCGACGCCGCCCGGTACAAGGTCGAGCAGGAGGCCGAGGCGGCCCGCAACGCGGCGGTGCTCAACGCCGACGCGCAGCGCCAGGCCACCATCGCCGCCGCGCAGGCCTCCGCCGAGCAGGCCCGCCTCACCGGTGAGGGCGAGCGGGCCCGCCGGGCCGCGCTGGCCGAGGCGAACGCGATCGAGGGCGCCAAGGAGGGCGAGGCGGAGCAGCGCCGTCGTTCCGCGATCGCCGAGGCGGTCGAGCGGGAGGGCCAGGCCGAGGCGGCCGCCATCCTGGCGAAGGGTCAGGCCGAGGCCGACGCGATGGCCCGCAAGGCCGAGGCGTTCGCCGCGTACGGCGAGGCAGCCGTGCTGGACCTGCTGGTCAAGGTGCTGCCCGAGGTGGTCGGCGCGGCCAGCGCCCCGATCGGCGCGATCGACAAGATGACAGTGATCTCCACCGACGGCGCGTCGTCGCTGACCAAGTCCGTGGCCGGCAACGTCGCCCAGGGTCTCCAGCTCGGCAGCGACCTGACCGGCATCGACCTGGCCGGTCTGCTGGCGCGGCTGGGCAGCAGCGCGCAGCCCAACGGCAAGGCCACCGTGGACGGCAGCACCGTCACCCAGTGACACGACGACGCCCGCCGGTTCCCCTCGGGGAGCCGGCGGGCGTCGTGCTGTGGTTCAGCCGGTGATGCCCTCGTCGCGCGCCCAGCGCAGCAGCTCCGCCTCGGCCTCGTCGCGGTCGAGCGGGCCGCGCTCCAGACGCAGCTCCTTGAGGTGCTGCCAGGCGCGGCCGACCACCGGCCCCGGCGGTACGCCGAGCAGCTCCATGATCGCGTTGCCGTCCAGGTCGGGCCGGACCCGGGCCAGGTCCTCCTCGGCGGCGATCCGGGCGATCCGCTCCTCCAGCGCGTCGTAGTCGGCCGCGAGCTGGGCGGCCTTGCGCCGGTTGCGGGTGGTGCAGTCGGACCGGGTCAGCTTGTGCAGCCGGGACAGCAGGTCGCCGGCGTCCGTGACGTACCGGCGCACCGCCGAGTCGGTCCACTCGCCCCGGCCGTACCCGTAGAAGCGCAGGTGCAGACCGACCAGCTTGACCACCTGGGAGGTGATCTCCTTGGAGTAGCGCAGCGCCTTCATCCGGTTCTTGGTCAGCCGGGCGCCGACCACCTCGTGGTGGTGGAAGCTGACCCGGCCGTCCGCGCCGACCGCCTTGGTGGCCGGCTTGCCGATGTCGTGCATCAGCGCGGCCATCCGCAGCACGAAGTCGCAGCCGTCGGTCTCCAGCGACATGGCGTTGCTGACCACCGTGAGCGTGTGCTCGTAGACGTCCTTGTGCTGGGCGTGCTCGTCGATGGTGAGCTTCAGGCCGGTCAGCTCCGGCAGGAAGCGCTCGGCCAGGCCGGTGTCGACGAGCAGGCGCAGCCCGGTGATCGGGTCGGCACCGCAGAGCAGCTTGGTGAACTCGTCCCGGATCCGCTCGGCGGTGATCCGGTCCAGGTCGCCGGCCATCTCGGCCATCGCCGCGCGGACGTCCGGGTGGACGGCGAAGCGGAGCTGGGCGGCGAACCGGGCCGCGCGCAGCATCCGCAGGGGGTCGTCGCGGAACGACTCCTGCGGCGTCCCGGGGGTACGAATGATCTTCGCGGCCAGGTCGGCGAGCCCGCCGTACGGGTCGGTGAACCGGTGATCGGGAAGGCTGACCGCCATCGCGTTGACAGTGAAGTCGCGACGCTTGAGGTCTTCGGTGAGGCTGGTGCCGTACTGCACCACCGGGTTGCGGCTGACCTGGTCGTAGACCTCCGCCCGGAACGTGGTGATCTCCAGGTTGAGGCCGTCGCGCTGGCAGGCGATGGTGCCGAACTCGCGTCCGGTCTCCCAGATCGACTCCGCCCAGCCGCGGATCACCTTGATCGTCTCGTCGGGGTGGGCGTCGGTGCAGAAGTCGAGGTCGTTGCCGAGGCGGCCGAGCAGCGCGTCGCGGACGGATCCGCCCACCAGGTGCAGTTCGTGACCGGCCCGGGCGAAGCGCCGGCCCAGCTCGTCGGCGACCGGTGAGACTCGGAGCAGTTCGGCGACGGCGTTGCGCTGCGCGGCGGTCAGCTCGCGGCGATCGGCGGCGTGGGAGGCGGAGGCTTCGGACATGGGATCGCCAGCCTATCGGGCCGGGGGTGGATCGACCGCGCCGGGCGCGGGTAACGGGCCCGGGTTGACTAAGGTTCCGGTTGGGCGGGGCCGGCCGGGCCCGGTCGCCACGTACCCCTTGGAGGCTGGCAGATGAGCGGCGGGCTCTACCGCAGCGCGAACGCGCACGGCGGCGGCCTGCCGCCGGACGACGGCGCCACCTTCATCTCGGCCGAGCCGCTGAACCAGCCCGGCGCCGAGGCCGTCGCGCCGCCACAGGAGGTGGTCGCCGAGACCAGTGCCGCGGCGAACAGCGCGGTGATGGCGATCGGCAGCCTGGTCAGCCGCGGCACCGGCTTCATCCGCAACCTGATGATCGGCGCGGCGCTCGGTGGCGCGCTGGTCGGTGACGCCTTCACCACCGCCATCTTCCTGCCGAACCAGGTCTACGAGTTCCTGCTCGGCGGCGTGCTCACCAGCGTGCTGATCCCGGTGCTGGTCCGGCGGCGCAAGTCGGACCCCGACCGGGGTGAGGCGTACTCCCAGCGGCTGCTCACGCTGGCCGTGCTGGCCCTCGCCGCCGTCGCGCTGATCGCGATGATCGGCGCACCGGTGCTGACCGCCATCTACGCGGGCGGCAAGGACGACAACTATCAGAACCTCGTCACCGGCCTGTCGTACCTGATGTTGCCGATGCTGTTCTTCACCGGCGTGAGCGCGCTGATCGCCGCGGTGCTGAACACGCGCGGGCACTTCGCCGCCCCGATGTGGGCACCGATCCTGAACAACCTCGTGGTGATCGGCGTCTGCGGGCTCTACATCGCGGTCTTCGGCGCCAAGATCATCGAGCCCGGCGAGATGGGCTGGGACCGGATCCTGCTCATCGGCGGTGGCACGCTGCTCGGCGTCGCGGTCCAGACCGCCGGCCTGCTGCCCGCGCTGCGCAAGGTCGGCTTCCGGTGGAAGTGGCGGTTCGACTTCCGCGCCCTCGGCCTGAGCGAGCTGGCCCGGCTCGGCGGCTGGATGTTCTGCTACGTCGGGGTCAACCAACTCGGCCTCTTCGTGGTGGTCAACCTGCTCACCCGGGCGGCCGGCGGCGACAACGCCGGCCTGCTGATCTACAACAACGTCTTCCTGCTGCTGATGATGGCGCACGGCATCATCGCGGTCTCGATCATCACCGCGCTGATGCCCCGGATGAGCGCCGCCGCCGCCGAGAACCGGTTCGGCGACGTCACCGCCGACCTGTCCCGCGGCACCCGGATGGTCAGCGCGGTGCTCGCACCCATCGCGGTCTGCTACGCGGTGCTGGCCGCCCCGATCTCGGTGGTGGTCTTCCGGTACGGCGCGTTCACCGGCGACAACGCGGTGGCCACCTCGACTGTGCTGCTGGTGGCGGCGCTCGGCCTGGTGCCGTTCGCGGTCAGTCAGCTCTTCACCTTCGCGTTCTACGCGCTGCCGGACACCCGCACCCCGGCTCTGGTCAACATCCCGGTGGTGATCCTGCGAGTTCTGCTCCAGGTTGGCCTGTTCCTGCTCTTCTCGAACACGTTCGCGGCGGCCGGGATGATGCTGGGCAACGCCGTGTCGTACCTGGCGGCGGCGATCATCTCGGCGATGCTGCTGCGGCCCCGGGTCGGCCGGATCGGGCTGGGCGGGATCATGCGGACGCTCGGCCGGGTGGTCGTGGCTGCCCTCGGCGCGGCGGTCGTCGGCCTGCTCGTGGTCGCGGTGCTCCCCGGCGACCCGGCGAACCTGAGCTGGCTCGCCGCCGCGGTGCAGTTGGTGATCGGCGGCGCGGCGATCGGCGCGACCTATCTCGGACTCGCCATGGTGCTGCGGATCGGCGAGATCACCGAGGTGGTCGGGATGGTCCGGCGCCGCCTCGGTCGTTGACGTCTCCGGTGACCGACGGTGAACGAGGATCACCAGCCTGGGGATACGGCTGTGGATAACTCGGAATTCCCCCGTCCACTGGGCCTCTCGGCCTGTGGACAACCAACCGTACGGACGAGGGAGCGCAGGCCGGGGCGGGGAAAACCAGTCCGCCGCCGCACCAGTACGCCCCTGTGCCGCCTCGTTGCCGTCAACCTCTAGATTGGCGGTGCGTGTCCGGCTCGCCCGCCGGGTGGGCGGGTGACCCGGCCGGGGCCCGTGGCGACTGGCCTTCCGGCCGGTCACAGCGGGAAGATGACATGTCGGAGAACCGGGCATCCCGGGTAAGGTCGCTCTCGACGGGTACGACCGGGATCGACGCGGCGTCGAGACCGCCGGCCGTTCCACCAAAGGCAGAGCGGGAAGCCACATGCCCAGCAGCACGGGTCCATCGATCGACGCGATCACCGAGGGAGGACGGGTGACCCAGGTCGGCGAGGGTCAGGAAGCGGAGGAGACCACTCCTGCGGACGTGACCCTCGGTGCTCCCACGGTCGGTGAGCTGCTCGCCGAGCGGTACGAGCTGGTCGAGCACATCAACAACGACAGCGCGGGCCGGCTGGTCTGGCGCGGTGTCGACGTGGTGTTGCGCCGTCCCGTCGCCGTGGTTCTCCGCTACCCGGGTGGCGACTCCGCCACCGAGATGCTCCAGGCCGCCGTCGCCGCGAGCCGCGTCATCCACCCCAACCTGGTCGGCGTCTACGACGCGATCGACGAGGACGACCGGGCCTACGTGGTCCGCGAGTGGGTCGACGGGCAGTCGCTGCGCGAGCTGGTCGCCGCCGACGGGCCGCTCGATCCGGCGCGGGCCACCGCGATCGGCAACGCCGTCGCCAGCGCCCTCGCCGCCGTGCACGCCACCGGGATGGTGCACGGCAACCTGCACCCCGGCACCGTGATGATCAGCGACGACGGCCGGGTGGTGCTCGCCGACGCGCGTACCGATGGGGCGGACAGCCAGGAGAACGACCTGCGCGCGGTCGGCGGGGTGCTCTACTTCGCCCTGACCGGGCACTGGCCGCACGGCGAGGCCCCGCTGCACGGCGCCACCGCCGGGCACGGCCGCGCCGCCCTGCCGGACGCCGTCCGGGACGCCGGCGGCTCCATCGCCGCGCCCCGGCAGATGCGCGCCGGGGTGCCGGCCTACCTCGACGACCTCACCATGGACCTGCTCGACCCGGAGATCCCCCCGCCGTCGTCGGACGTGCTGGCCGCCGAGCTGAGCCGGCTCGACATCCCTGCCGACGAGCAGTTCCTGGAGCAGGCCGGCCCGCTGCGCTTCACCGCCGAACCCGGCGAGGAGCCCTCCCCGCTGGCCGCCGCCGGCGGGCGCAAGGTCGCCATCGGCATCGCCGGTCTGCTGGCGGTGGCCCTGGTCGGGCTGCTCATCGGCATCAACGCGCTCGGTGGCGACGACGGCGACAAGGAGCCGGTCGCCCAGCCGTCGAACAGCGCGCCCGCCACCGGCGGCGGGGCCGAACCCGCCGCGCAGGTCCGCAAGCTCACCATCCAGGACGTACGGATCATCGACCCGGACGGCGACCGCGCCGAGGTGCGCAACGCCGAAAAGGTCATCGACGGGGACGACGACGAGGGCTGGGAGACCAACAGCTACCGCGACAGCGGCAAGTTCAGCGGGGTCAAGAAGGGCATGGGTGTCTGGATCGACCTGGGCGCCCCGCACTCGGTCAAGCAGCTGGAGGCCACGCTCTCGGCCACCGGAGCCACGGTCGAGCTGCGCACCGGCGCCCGCGGCGACTTCCCGTCCAGCTCCGCCGGCGACAAGCAGCTCATCAACGCCTACTCGACGCTGATCGGGCCGCCGAACGAGGACGGCGGCACGAAAATGATCTTCAACGCCTTCGAGCCGGACCAGAAGTACCAGTACCTGCTGTTCTGGATCACCAAGCTGCCGAAGAAGGAAGACGGCAACGGCTGGAAGCTCGGCGTCCAGGAGATCGTGGTCCAGGGCTCGTGACCCGGCCGCCGTCCCCGCCGCGCCACCACCGCCGGACGTGGTGATGGCGGAACGCGACGGCGCGCAGCCCGGCCGCTCCGACCTGGAGCTGCTGCGGGCGCACGCGGCCGGGGACCGGACCGCCTTCACCGAGCTGTTCCAGCGGCACCGGGACCGGCTCTGGGCGGTCGCGCTGCGGACCATCGGCGACCGCGAGGAGGCCGCCGACGCCCTCCAGGACGCCATGCTGTCGGCGCACCGCGCGGCGGCCCGGTTCCGGGGCGACTCGGCGGTCACCACCTGGCTGCACCGCATCGTGGTGAACGCCTGCCTGGACCGGATCCGGCGGCGTCAGACCCACGCCACCGTCCCGCTGCCCGACGGTGTGCACACCGACGGCGAGCCGGGCCGGCACACCGGCGGTCCGGAACCCGCCGCGCCGGCCCGCGACCACGACACCGCGCTCGTGGTCCGGCAGGCGCTCGCCGCACTGCCCGCGGAACAGCGGGCCGCGTTGGTCCTGGTCGACGTGCAGGGCTACCCGGTTGCCGAGGCCGCCGCCGTGCTCGGGGTCGCGGAGGGCACCGTCAAGAGCCGGTGCGCCAGGGGCCGGGCACGTCTCGCCGTGCTGCTCGGGCACCTGCGGACCGGCACCGACGCTCCGGCCGGTGACGTGCCGCGGCTCACTCCCGGGAACCGCCGGCGTCCCGAGGGCGTCGGATCCTCGTCGGGAGCTTCCCGTCAGGCCGTCAGCCAGGAGGAGCCGTGACTTCCCGGGAGTTCAGCGAGGTCGATCACGACCTGCTCGCCGACTACCTCGGCGGGGCGCTGGACGGCACCCCCGAGCAGGCCACCGTGGCGCGGCTGGTCGAGCAGGACCCGGCCTGGCGGGCCGCGTACGAGAATCTCGCCGACGCGGTCGACCTGGTCCGCGCCGACCTGGCCGGCTGGGCCGCGGCCCCCGCGCCGGAGATGCCACAGGCGGTGACCGACCGGATCACGGCGGCGCTCTCCGGGGCCGGACCGGCGCTGCGTGAGGGTACGCCGGTCGTGCCGGCGCAGTCCGGCGGCACGAGCCGGCCACCCGGCACGGCCCCCCGTACCGGCCGGCCCGGCGGTCCCGGCCGTCGTCCCCGGCGCTGGGCCCGCATCGCCGGGCCGGTGGCCCTGGCGGCGGCCTCGGTCGCGGCGGTGGGACTCGGTGTCGGCCGGCTGGCGGGCCCGGGCGACGGCGGTGCGGCCGACCGGGCCGGCGGGGAGGCAGCGCCGATGGCTGCCGCGCCGTACCGGACCACCGGGCCGGCAGTGCGCAGCGACACCGACTGGACCCCGGAACGCCTCGCCGCCGGCCGTGTGCCCGCCATGGCGAAGTCGATGCCGGGGGACATGGCCGGGCCGTCCGGCGCGGCGAAGGACGGCGCGGAGACGCCCCTGTCCCGCGACGATCAGCGCCTCAGCGTCCTCGGCGGGCTGGACCGGCTGGTCCGGCCCGAGACACTGGCCGCGTGCCTCACCGCGATCGGGACCGAGCACGGCGCCACGCCGCTGAGCGTGGACATGGTCGACTACGCCCGGTTCGGTGGCGCTCCGGCGCTCGTGGTGACGTTCGCGGACGCGAGTGGTGCCCGCTGGGGCTGGGTGAGCGGGCCGGAGTGCGGGGTACCCGGGTCCGGCGCGGACACCCGGTTCCGGACGCGGGTAGGGTGAGGACGCGGTCACGACGCTTGTCCCGCCACGTGACCTGACCCACCGGATGACCGGCTCGGGAATCCCCGCTTCGTACGATGACGTTCTGCAAGTCAGGCGCCGGCGCCCCTGAGCGGTCGGCATCCGGGATCGACATCGGTGCGGCCGGTGACGAACACACACATCGGGAGACGGCAGTGGACGAGGTCCGCAACCTGATCATCATCGGCTCCGGTCCGGCCGGCTACACCGCGGCGGTCTACGCCGCGCGTGCGAACCTGAAGCCGCTGGTGATCGAAGGCGTGCAGTCGGGTGGCGCGCTGATGACCACCACCGAGGTGGAGAACTTCCCCGGTTTTGCCGACGGCATCCTCGGCCCCGAGCTGATGGACAACATGCGCAAGCAGGCCGAGCGTTTCGGCGCCGAGTTCCTCACCGACGACGTGACCCGGGTCGAGCTGAAGGACACCGGCGAGATCGGCTCCGACGCGGTGAGCACCGTCTGGGTGGGCGAGACCGCCTACCGGGCCCGCGCCGTGATCCTCTCCACCGGCTCGGCCTGGCGTCCGCTGGGCGTGCCGGGCGAGCAGGAATACCTGGGCCACGGCGTGTCGTCCTGCGCCACCTGTGACGGCTTCTTCTTCCGCAACCAGCACATCGTGGTGGTCGGCGGCGGCGACTCGGCGATGGAGGAGGCGAGCTTCCTCACCCGGTTCGCCGAGTCGGTGACGATCATCCACCGCCGTGACTCGTTCCGCGCCAGCAAGATCATGGCCGACCGGGCGCTGGGCAACGAGAAGATCAAGGTCGAGTGGAACTCCGTGGTCGAGGAGATCCTCGGCGACGACGGCAAGGTCAACGGCGTACGGGTGCGCAACGTGCACACCGGCGAGAGCAAGGTGCTCGACGTCACGGGTGTGTTCGTGGCGATCGGGCACGACCCGCGCAGCGAGCTGTTCCGCGACCAGGTGGAGCTGGACGACGAGGGATACGTGAAGGTGCAGGCCCCCAGCACCCGTACCAGCGTGCCCGGCGTGTTCGCGGCGGGCGACGTGGTCGACCACACCTACCGGCAGGCCATCACGGCGGCCGGCACCGGCTGCGCCGCCGCGCTGGACGCCGAGCGGTTCATCGCCACCATCCAGGGCTGAGGGTTCAAGGTTCGGAGGAGGAGAGTTCATAGTGGGAGCAACCAAGGCGGTCACGGACGCCAGCTTCGTCAGCGACGTGCTGCAGTCCGAGAAGCCGGTCCTGGTCGACTTCTGGGCGGAGTGGTGCGGCCCCTGCCGCAAGGTCTCGCCGCTGCTGGAGGAGATCGCGGGTGAGATGAAGGACCAGGTCACCATCGTCAAGCTGAACATCGACGAGAACCCGGAGACGGCCCGCGCCTACCGGGTGATGTCGGTGCCGACGCTGACCATCTTCAAGAACGGCCAGCCGGTGCAGTCGATCGCCGGTGCCAAGCCGAAGGGCGAGCTGGTCAAGCTCATCGAGTCGGCGCTCTGAGCCGTACCGACCCCTCCGGAACCCCCGTCACCCCACCCGGTGACGGGGGTTCCGGCGCTTCTGACCTGCATGAACACGAACCCGTCGGGTATCGGCCACGGTACGCTCCGTAAGCATCCGTCGGAGTTCCGGTCCGCCAACGTCCGTGCAGAGGGGGTCGTCGTGCGTCCGATCCGACCCGGTGACCAGGGACCGGCGGTGGCCGAGATCCGTACCGTCCTCGCCGGCCTGGAGCTGCTTCCCGCCGAGGCGGCGGGCGACGACTACGACGCCCAGACCGAACGCGCGGTACGGGCCTTCCAGCAGTCCCGGGGCCTCAGCGTCGACGGGCGGGTCGGCGCCGAGACCTGGCGGGCGCTCGACGCGGCCCGCTGGCGGTTCGGTGCCCGTGCCCTGTACCACGCCGTGCCCGAGCCGCTGACCGGTGAGGACGTCCGCTCGCTCCAGGAACGCCTGCTGGAGATGGGGTACGACGTGGGCCGCGCCGACGCCATCTACGGCATCCGCACCTCCCGCGCGGTGGCGCAGTTCCAGCGGGAGATGGGCCTGAAACCGGACGGCTCGTGCGGGCCGCACACCGTCAACGCGTTGCGCCGCCTCGGCCGCAAGGTGGTCGGCGGACGCCCGCAGTGGCTGCGCGAGTCCGACGCCATCCGGCAGGCCGGGCCGGCGCTCGTCGGGCGGACCGTGGTGATCGACCCGGGGCACGGGGGCACCGACCCGGGTGTGGTGGTGCCCGACGGCACGCTGCGCTGGACCGAGGCGGACCTCGTCCACGACCTGGCCAGCCGGCTGGAGGGGCGGCTCGCCGCCGCCGGCGTACGCGTGCAGCTCACCCGGGGCCCGTCGCCCGGCGACTGCCTGCCGGACGCGGACCGGGCCCAGCTCGCCAACTCCCTCGGTGCCGACGTGTTCATCTCCCTGCACACCGACGGGCACGCCAACCCGGAGGCCGAGGGGGTGGCCACCTACCACTACGGCACCGACAACGGCGTCACCTCGGCGACCGGTGAACGCCTGGCCGGGCTCGTGCAGCGGGAGATCGTGGCCCGCACCGGGCTGCGTGACTGCCGTACCCACGCCAAGGCATGGGAGCTGCTCCGGCTCACCCGGATGCCAGCGGTACGCGTCGAGGTCGGCTACCTCACCTCACCTGACGACCGGGCACGGCTCGTCGAACCGCGCTTCCGGGACCGGGTGGTCGAAGCCATCGTGGCCGGCGTGCAGCGGATGTACCTGCCAATCGAGCGGGACGTGCCGACCGGCTCGATCGACGTGAGCGAACTGCGGGCGATCGTCGCCGCCGGCAACATCGTCGACTGACCCGCGGCTCAGCCGGTGGAGCGGGTGGCGGGTGCCGGGCGCACCGGCCGCAGCAGCGTCTCCGGGCTCATCGAGCCGAGCAGCTTCTCCAGCGCGTACTCGACGTCCGACTTCCAGCTCAGCGCCGTACGCAACTCCAGCCGCAGGCGGGGGTAGCGCGGGTGCGGCCGGACCGTCTTGAAGCCCACCGAGAGGAAGAAGTCGGCGGGTGCCACACAGGCGCGGGCCGGGTCGTCCGCGTCGTCGCCGAACTTGGCGTCGCCGAACGCCTCGATCGCCTTGATGCCGCGCTTGGTCAGGTCGCGGGCCACGCCCTGCACCAGCATCCGGCCCAGGCCGCCGTCGGCGAAGGCGGGCACCACGTGCGCCGTCATCAGCAGCGCCGCGTCCGCCGAGACCGGCGAGGTGGGAAACGCCATCGAGCGCGGAACGTACGCGGGCGGGGCGTACATGACGAAACCGGCCGGCATGCCGTCGACGTAGACGAGCTTGCCGCAGGAGCCCCACTCCAGCAGCGTCTGGGAGACCCACGCCTCCTTCTCCAGGCCCGGGTCGCCCGCGGCGCAGGCCCGCTCGGCGGAGACCGGATCCAGCTCCCAGTAGACGCACTGCCGGCAGGATCGAGGCAGGTCCTCCAGCGTGTCCAGGGTCAGGCTGACCAGACGTCGCGACATGAGCGCACCCCACCACTAGGCTCGGAGCGCCGGTGAGTCCCGCGCCCTCCTACTCCCGACGAGCGATCGTACGCGTCTGTCCGGCGGGACGGGAGGGAACGCGCGAACGCCCACCCGGACGGCCGATCGACGGTCCGGGATGTGGACGTGTCCACACGGCCGGTGCCGCTGCCGTCACCGGGGACTACGATCGACAAACGGCCCCCGCCGCCAATGGATGTCGGCATCGCGGGTACCACACCGGGCGGCAGCCCCGCCGACACCCGATCGAGGTGATGTCCATGACCGGCACGACGCTCGACGACTACACCGACCGGTACGCCCGGCGTGTCCGTGGGATGACCGCCTCGGAGATCCGGGCACTCTTCGCGGTGGCCAGCCGGCCGGAGGTCGTCTCGCTCGCCGGTGGGGCCCCCTACATCGCGGCGCTGCCGCTGGACGCGGTCGGCGAGATGCTCGGCCGGCTCGGCTCCGAGCACGGCTCCACCACCCTCCAGTACGGCATCGGCCAGGGCACCCTCGAACTGCGCGAGCGGATCTGCGAGGTGATGTCGCTGTCCGGGATCGACGCCTCCTGCGGCGCCTCACCGGAGGACGTGGTGGTCACTGTCGGCGGCCAGCAGGCCCTCGACCTGGTGGCCCGCCTCTTCCTGGACCCGGGTGACGTGGTGCTCGCCGAGGGCCCGACGTACGTCGGCGCGCTCGGGGTGTTCCAGGCCGCCCAGGCCCAGGTGGCCCACGTGCCGATGGACGACGAGGGGCTCATCCCGGAGGCGCTGGAGACGGCCATCGCCGACCTGGCCCGCGCCGGGCGGCGGGTGAAGTTCCTCTACACGATCCCCACCTACCAGAACCCCGCCGGTGTAACGCTGAGCGAGGAACGGCGCGAACGGGTGCTCGACATCTGCGAACGCGCCGGACTGCTCGTGGTGGAGGACGACCCGTACGGTCAGCTCGGTTTCGAGGGTGAGGCGCCCGCCCCGCTGCGGGCCCGCCGCCGCGACGGCGTCTTCTACCTGAGCACGTTCTCCAAGACGTTCGCGCCGGGCCTGCGGGTGGGCTGGATCCTGGCGCCGCACGCGGTCCGCGACAAGCTGGTCATCGCCAGCGAGGCGCAGATCCTCTGCCCGAGTGCCTACGCGCAGGCGGCCGTCTCGACGTACCTCGGCACCATGCCCTGGCGGCAGCAGCTCAAGGTCTACCGCGAGGTCTACCGCGAGCGCCGGGACGCGCTGCTCGACGCGATGGCCGACCTCATGCCGGAGGGCACCACCTGGACCAGGCCGCAGGGCGGCCTGTTCGTCTGGGCGACGCTGCCCGACGGCCTCGACGCCAAGGCGATGATGCCGCGCGCCGTGGCCGCCCGCGTCGCCTACGTGCCGGGGACCGGCTTCTACGCCGACGGCACCGGCACCGGCAACATGCGGCTCAACTTCTCCTTCCCGACGCCGGAGCGGATCCGCGAGGGCGTCCGACGGCTCGCCGGGGTGATGGAGCAGGAGATCGCCATGCGCAAGGTCTTCGGCGCGGTCGGCACCGCCGGCCCCCGCCGTCGCCAGGGCGGCTCGGACGCGCCCGGCCCCGACTTGGCATGATGCCCGCATGTCCGACAGCACCGCCGCACCCTCTCCCGTGACCGGATCCGCCGTCGACGAGCTGCACGTGCTCGTGCTCGCGGGTGGCCTCTCCTACGAGCGGGACGTCTCGCTGCGCTCCGGCCGCCGGGTCCTCGACGCGCTGCGCGCGGTGGGCGTGCAGGCGGAACTGCGCGACGCCGACGTGGCGCTGCTGCCCGCCCTGACCGCCGACCCGCCGGACGCGGTGGTGATCGCCCTGCACGGCGCCACCGGCGAGGACGGCTCCCTGCGCGGCGTACTCGACCTCTTTGACGCGCCCTACGTCGGCTGCGACGCCCGCTCGTCCCGGCTCGCCTGGGACAAGCCGTCGGCGAAGGCGGTGCTGCGCGAGGCGGGCATCCCCACCCCCGACTGGGTGGCGCTGCCGCACGACCGCTTCTCCGAGCTGGGCGCGGTGGCCGTCCTGGACCGGATCGTCGAGCGACTCGGGCTGCCGCTGATGGTCAAGCCCGCGCAGGGCGGTTCCGGACTGGGCGCCGCCGTGGTCCGGGAGGCGGCGTCGCTGCCGGCCGCGATGGTGGGTTGTTTCGCGTACGACCAGACGGCGCTCGTGGAGCGCTACGTCCCCGGAATGGACGTGGCCGTCTCCGTGCTCGACCTCGGCGAGGGCCCGCAGGCCCTGCCCCCGGTCGAGATCGTGCCGCGCAACGGCGTCTACGACTACGCGGCCCGCTACACCGCCGGGCGCACGACCTGGCACGCGCCCGCCCGGCTCGACGCCGCGACCACCGCCCGGGTGACCGAGGTGGCGCTCGCCGCACACACCGCGCTCGGCCTGCGCGACCTGTCCCGGGTCGACCTGATCGTCGATGCCGAGGGCGAGCCGCACGTGCTGGAGGTGAACGTCTCGCCGGGCATGACCGAGACGTCGCTCCTGCCGCTGGCGATCCAGGCGGCCGGGCTGGACTTCGGCCGGGTCCTGGGCACGCTCGTGACCCGGGCCGCCGCCCGCCGGCGCTGAGCTCAGCTCTCCGGGGTACGCGCCCGGCCCGGCCGGTCGTCCGGCGTGTTCTCCCGGTCGTCCGCGTCTTCGCCGTCCGGGGCGGTGTTCGGCTTGGCATCCTGGGCGGCGTCCGGCTCCGGACCGTCCTGCGACTCCGGGTCGGGCTCCGACGGGCCCGCCGAGGGGTCTGAGAGGTCCGCTGCCGCGTCGGACTCCGGAATCTCGTCCGCTGCCTCGATCACCGACACGGTCTCCTCCTCGGGCTCCTCAGGAGTGTTGGCTGGGGAGGTCGGGGAGAGAGTCGACGGTGCCTGCCAATGGATGCGCGGCGGCTCGGCCAACGGACGGCCACCGAACTCGGCGAGCCACGCGGCCACCATCGCCAGGTTCTCCCGCCACTGCTCCTCGGAGATCGGCGGCAGGATCGAGTCCCACAGCGACAGGAACGTGCCCCGCAGTTGCAGTCGCCCGTACGGCCGGGCCAGGAACCACAGGTGCAGGTGCGCCGACCCGTCGCCCCACCGGTTCACGTGAACCCGGGCCACCCCGTCGAGCGAGCGCACGGCCCGCTCCAGGCGCACGGTCATCACGCCCAGCTCGGCGGCGAGCAAATTCGGCAGGTCGCCCAGATCCAGGTGGGAGCGGGACTCCAGGATCAGGACCATCGGCAGGCCGGTGGGCCGGTCCATGGCGCGTACGCGCCACCGCTCACCGACCCAGATGTACGCCTCGTCGGGCGCGTTGCAGGCGGTGCACTCCCGGTCCGCCTCGCCACGGCGGGGAGGTTCGAACGGTACGGGCTCGTCGAGCTGCTTGACGCGGAGATCGCCCTCGAAGGGGAACGACGGCCACTGGGTGAAGTCGGGAACTGAGGGAGGGGTGTCCGGCACGACGCTGACCCTAACCGAGTTGGCGACGCCTGTCCCTACCCGTTCCGCTGGCCGCACACAGGTTGTCCACCGCGTTGTCCACAGGCTGCCGAGATCACCAGCACAGCGCGTCATGCACTGCTCAGCAAGGGTTTCATCGCTTCGTTTCACGTGAAACGAAGCGGGCCTGTGGACAACGGCTGTGGATAACCGGGGATGACTCCGGGCCCGTTCTTCAAACGATCCGGCGACGGATCCGCACCGGGTCGCGGTGGCTCCTCGTGTTCGTTTCACGTGAAACGCGCGGTGGCCGTGATTCGCCTCTTGCTCGGCGGCTGTCGGCTGTCGGCTGTCGGCTGTCCCAGACTCGGCCGTGCCCGGGCTGCTTCCTTCTCGTCGAGGGCCGGGCTACCGAGCTATCGCGAGGCGGCTCCTGAAGCGGCCGAGACGGTCACTCGTCGACCGGGGCCACATCGGCGTCGGCGGGATGGAGGCTTGGGCTGATACGGCTTGCAGCCATGCCGCCAGCCCGCGTGTCATCGTTGGCCGGCCTCACCGAAGCCGACGCGGCTGCTGTTTCACGTGAAACGGCTCGCCCTCGTCAGCCACTGCCCTGAGCGGATGAGCCTCGGGCCGGATGTCGTTTCGGCAGCGCGACGACCCGGTGCCGAATCTTCAGCCGTCTCATCCACGCCGGCTCGATCGCTCGGACCGTCGGACACTGCTCTGATGTACGTCCGCGCATGGCGAAGGCGGCGACGCGCCGCCGGATCCGCACCGGCGCGGACCGGCCTTGCGGCCTCCGGCTCTCCTGGGCCGAACCCCGAAGTGTCCGCCCTCCGTCCACCGGGTGGCACCGGCGCATGGGGCGGCCAGGCCGGCGGTGTCGGTTCACCAGGATGCCGGTGGGCTCGTTTTCGCCGCCACGCTCCCGGTGGTCCGGCTCGCCACGGCCTGTCGAGCGTCGCTCGTACGAGGGCGGCATGTGTGAGATCGGGCTGCCCCACGCGAGCGCACTGATCCGGACTACAGCCGTCGGACCTTCTCACGCCAGGGCCGGGCACTCCGGTTGAGGAGTCCACGGCCACGGTTCGCGCCTCAAGGCTCGCCCTTCAAGCCTCGTACTCCATGATCTGGCGCTCTCGTGGCTCATGCTTCAGGGCTCCGCTCGCCGCGCCCCATCGTTCGACGCGCCACGGACGCTCCGCCCCTCAGGCTCTGGCCCGCCGATCTCCGCCGCTGGACTGGCCGCTCCTCGCTCGGTACTTCGCCTTTGCCTAGAGGCCAAATCGTCCGCCCGCCTGACATCTGACACCTGACGCTTGCCAGCTGCCAGCTGCCGCCTGACGCCCCCGCCGCCGCCATCGCCTGACGCCAGTCGCCAGTCGCCAGTCGCCAGAACTCAGGGCTGGCGACCGAAGCATCGCTCGACCACGGCTCCCCGTTTCACGTGAAACGGCGGCAGGGGCGGGAGACTCGGCGACCGCTCACGGGCTGGCGAGAGCCCAAACTTCGACGCCTCGGCCAGCAGAGCAAGCAGGCCCCGTAACAGATCCGGCCGCACCGCCTCGTCGGGCGGTGCGGCCGGATCAACAGTCGGAGAAGTCGGGCTACGCCTCGGGCTGCCCCTCCTCGCCCATGCCGATGATCCCGACGATCCGCTCCAGGTCGTCAACGGTGGCGAACTCTATCGTGATCTTGCCCTTGCTGCGGCCGATGTCGACCTTCACCCGGGTGTCGAACCGGTCGGAGAGCCGGTCCGCCAGATCGGTAAGGGCTGGGGCGTGCGGCTTCGGCCGGCGCTTGGCCGCGGCCGACTTCGCCGGTTCCTCGGCGAGCGCCAGGTGCACGAGTTCCTCGGCGCCGCGTACGGTGATGCCCTCGCGGACGATCCGCTCCGCCAGCGCCTCCTGTGCCTCCGCGTTGTCCAGGCTGAGCAAGGCCCGGGCGTGGCCGGCGGAGAGAACGCCAGCGGCGACCCGGCGCTGCACGGCGGGCGGCAGGTTCATCAGCCGGATGGTGTTGGAGATCTGCGGGCGGCTACGGCCGATCCGCCGGGCCAGTTCCTCGTGCGTGGCGCCGAACTCCTCCAGCAGTTGCTGGTACGCCGCCGCCTCTTCGAGCGGGTTGAGGTTCGCGCGGTGGATGTTCTCCAGCAGCGCGTCGCGGAGCATCGCGTCGTCCTTGGTGTCCCGGACGATGGCGGGGATGGTCTCCCGGCCTACCGCCTGGGCGGCACGCCAGCGCCGCTCACCCATCACGAGTTCGAACTTCTCGGGGTCGAGCTGGCGAACCACGATCGGCTGGAGGAAGCCGACCTCCTGGATCGAGGTCTTCAGCTCCTCCAGTGCCTCCTCGTCGAAGACGTGCCGGGGCTGCTTCGGGTTCGGCACGATCGAGTCGACCGGGATCTCCGCGAAGCGGGCGCCGGGTACCGGGCTCAGATGAGACTCGGGCTCGGCCGGCGGAGGCGGGGCGCTTCCGACGCCACCGGTGATGGCAGCGGTCGCGCCGGCAACCGGGGCCGACGGAGACGCGGCGCCGGCCGGCGGCTCCGGCTCGACGGCAGCCGGTTCGGTGCCCGGTACCGGGCCGGTGGGGATGAGGGCGCCGAGCCCTCGGCCCAGCCCGCCGCGGGGACGGTTCTTCATACGATGCCTCCCAGCGACATCTCCGCACTACGCATTCCGGCTCACCGGCTCCTTGACGCCTCGCTCCGCGATCTCCTGGGCGGCCTCGAAGTAACTCGTGGCCCCCCGCGAACCGGGATCGTAGGTCATCACCGACTGGCCGTAGCTCGGTGCCTCGGAGACACGCACGTTGCGGGGGATGACGGCCTGGAGCACCTTGTCCCCGAAGTGGTTCCGGACGTCCTGCTCCACCGCGTCGGCCAGCCGCGTACGCCTGTCGTACATGGTGAGCAGGATCGTGGAGACCTCGAGCTGCGGGTTGAGGTGCTGGCGTACCAGGTTGATGTTGTTGATCAGCTGGTTGAGGCCCTCCAGCGCGTAGTACTCGCACTGGATCGGAATCAGCACCTCCTGCGCGGCCACGAGGGCGTTGACAGTGAGCAGGCCGAGCGACGGCGGACAGTCTATGAAGACGTAGTCGAAGTGCCCCGGGTATGCGGCGATGGCCCGCGCCAGACGCGACTCCCGGGCCACCACCGAGACCAGCTCGATCTCGGCACCGGCCAGGTCGATGGTGGCCGGCACGCACCACAGGTTGGGGATGCCCTCGACAGCCTGCGCCACCTCTTCGAGCGGCACGCTGTCGATCAGGCAGTCGTACACGTCGGGCACGCCTGTGTGGTGCGGCACGTTCAGACCGGTGGAGGCGTTGCCCTGCGGGTCAAGGTCGACCACGAGCACCCGGTTGCCGTGCAGCGCGAGCGCCACTGCGAGGTTCACTGTGGTGGTCGTCTTACCGACGCCGCCCTTCTGGTTGGCGACGCACATCACCCGGGTCCGGTCGGGGCGCGGCATGGTGACCTCGCCACTGGGATTCAGGATCTGCACGGCGCGCATCGCCTCCATAGCCAACGGTGGATCATCCTCTTCGCGCGTCGGGGTTTCACGTGAAACGTACGTGCTGGCGTCTACCTGGTCCCCGTACCCGTCCGCCTGTGGCGTGTCGGACGGTGCCACGGTGGCCTCGGGGGCGGCCTGGTGCGGCACGGCCGAGACAGGCGGCTGGGGTTCGTAGCGGGTGGGTACCGCGACGTTCGCCCGCACTGCGGGCGGACGCGGGGCCGGCGCGTTCACCGGGCCGTCGGCCGGGTCGAGCGGGTCGCGGGCCGGCGGCACGTTGGCAGGCGCGGACGAGACCGGGCGCACGCCGCCGACCGGTGACTCCCGTCGCTTCGACGGCTGGACCGGATGCGGGGAGGGCGGCTCGCCGGACTCGTTCACCGTCCACTCCTGGTAGTTGGTTTCACGTGAAACGGGGTCGGCGGAGGACTGGCCTCCTGGTCCGGTCAACCGTGGATCGTCGTACCTGCCGTCGTCATGCACCTGTCATCCCTACCCGCTCCGGATGGTCGGTCCGCACCCGTCGAATCGCGTCCGCGCCGCGCGCGGCGCCATCGGCTCGGCGGGAACCGTCGGGCTCGGGTGCCGCCCGGCACCGCCGTTTCCACACTATCGACGCGCGGTCAGCCTACGGCCGACGGGCGTGGTGGGTCCATGTCGGGTTGTGATCGATCACGTCACGCCCACCGGTCCAACGACCGGACCGGGCGTGCGGAATGGCGTACCGATCAGCGGTCGCCGCGACGGCGGCCGCCCCGGGACCGCTTCGGCTTCTTGGGACGGCGCGGGTTGACCACGCGCTCCCGGACCACCTCGACCACAGTCGCCGGGGGTTCGATCACGCCGGCACCGCACCTGTGCAGTTCCGGCGTTCCGCCGCCGAGACGGGTCACGGCCTCGGCGTGCTCGGTGATCTCGTCGGCCGCCGAGGCGCCCTTGAGCGCCACGAGCCGGCCTCCGGGCGCCAGGAGCGGCAGGCACCACGAGGCGAGCCGGTCCAGCGGCGCCACCGCGCGGGCCGTCACGATGTCGGCGCTCAACGGTTCCCGGTCACGCGAGCCGGCCGCCGCCTCCTCGGCCCGCCCACGGAACACACGCACGTCCCGGGTCAGGCCGAGGCGCTGTACCGCCTCGATCAGGAAGGCGGTGCGCCGGGCCAGCGGCTCCACAAGCGTCACCGTGAGGTCGGGACGCGCGATCGCCAGCACCAGGCCGGGCAGCCCGGCTCCGGAACCGACGTCGATCACTGTGGCTCCCTCCGGGATCCGTTCCGCCACCACCGCACAGTTGAGCAGGTGTCGTTCCCAGAGCCGGGGCGTCTCGCGGGGACCGATCAGGCCGCGGACCACGCCGTCGGTGGCGAGCAGTTCGGCATACGAGGCGGCCAGGTCGAGCCGGTCACCGAACAGCGCGCGGGCGGCCTCCGCCAGTTCCGGCGGGAGCGTCGCCGACGCCGGGTCGGGTGGCAGCGCGCTCGACTCCGGGTCGGGTGCGCCTGAACCGTCCATTAAGGACGGCGGCTCCTCCGGCGGTTCCGCGAAGACCGGGTCGGCCTCCGTGACCGGAGCGGCGGGCGTGGCCTCCACCGGCTGCTCGCCGGAGAAGGCGGGCGTCACGTCCACCGCCGGATCGGCGGGCTCGATCCCCGCCACCACCGCCGGCTCGCCGGAGAAGGCGGGCTCGCCGGGGTCGGTCGCGGCCTTACCGGGGTACGCCGGGTCGGCCGGCCCGTCGTCGTCGGAGAAGATCGGGTCGACAGTGGGGTCAGGGCGCACAGCCGACGGCCCGGGCGGCGTACCGCCCGGGCCGGTCGCGGCTCCTGCCGTCGTCTCGTCGGAGATCACTGACCTCAGTCCGCCACCGGCCGGACGATGATGCGGCGGTTGGGCTCGACGCCCTCGGACTCGCTCTCCACCCCGCTCATCGCGTTCACCACGTCGTGCACGCACTTGCGCTCGAACGCGGACATCGGCTCCAGGCGCACCGGCTCACCGTGCTCCTTGACCTTCTCCACCGCGTTCTTCGCCACGGCGGCCAGCTCCTTGCGCCGGGCGGCCCGGTAGCCGCCGACGTCGAGCAGCAGCCGGCTCGGCGTGCCGGTCTGGCGGAACACGGCCAGCCGGGCCAGTTCCTGAAGCGCCTCAAGGGTCGCGCCGCGCTGGCCGACCAGGTTCTGCAGCCGGCCGCCGACCACCTCGACGACCGGGCGGCCACCGGACACCAGCTCGTCGATGTCGCCGTCGTAGTCGAGGATGTCCAGCAGACCCTCGACGTAGTCGGCGGCGATCTCGCTCTGCCGGAACAGGTCGCTCTCGGCCGGGGCCTTCTTCTCCCGGGCCTCGCCCGCGGTGTCGTCGGCCTCGGTGACAGCGGTAACGGGGGTCTCCTCGTCCAGGGACTGGTCGGCGCTGGGGGTGCTGGTCTCGGTCACGGGTCTCATCTCCGTACTCGCTCGGCCGGACCGTCGGGGGTCCGCTGGTCTCCCGGGGCCGGCGGGAGGTTCGCCGGGTGCCCTCGGGCACGTCTGTACGGGCCAGTTTCGCCCGTGTCCGCGCTCCGCGCGGCGATTCCGGCCCGGCGCCGACTCCTCGGATGGCAGCACGCGGCCGGAACGGGCCACCGTCGGCGTCGCGACGGTGGCCCTGTGGGCTCAGCCCTGTCGCTTGGCGGGCCGGTTGCCGCCCTTCTTCGGGTTGGTCGGCTTGGCGCCCGGCTTCGGGCCGGCGACCTTCGGCGCCGCGGCCGGAGCCTTCGCCGGCGGCTGCGCCGCCTTGCGGCCGAACAGGCCACCGGTCTTGGCCGGCTGCCCCGGGCCCTTGCCGGCGCCGGTGCCCTTGGCGGCGCTGGTGCTCTTGGCGGTCACCGGCGGCGGGAACTTCCGCAGCACCCACTGCTGCTGGCCGAGCGTGAAGAGGTTGTTCGTGACCCAGTAGATGATCACACCGATCGGGAAGATCGCGCCCGAGATCAGCAGCGACAGCGGGATGCCGTAGAGCATCAGCCGCTGCACCATGCGCTGCTGCGGGTCCTCGGCCCACCCGGTCTTGAGGATCATCTGCCGGCTGGTCAGGTAGGTGGTGGCGATCATGATCAGCACCAGGATGCCGGCGACCACCTTGACCGTGCCGGTGCTCGCGCCCAGCCGGCTCAGCTCCTCGGCGGTGGAGCCGAACTTGCCGGAGATCGGCGCGGTGAACAGCGTCGCGTTGGAGGCGCTGTTGAACTGGTCGACGGTCCAGCCGTACAGCGTCTTGCCCTGGTTGTCGGGCGTGAGGCGGCGCAGCGTGTGGAACAGGCCCAGGAAGACCGGGATCTGGAGGAACATCGGAAGGCAGCCCATGAGCGGGTTGGCCTTTTCCTTCCGGTAGAGCTCCATCATCTCCTTCTGGAGCGTCTCCCGGTCCCCCTTGTGCTTCTCCTGGAGCTCCTTCACCTTCGGCTGGAGCGCCTGCATGGCACGCTGCGACTTGATCTGCTTGACGAAGACCGGGAACAGGATCACCCGGACCGTCACCACGAGGAACACGATGGCGAGGATCCAGGCCCAGTTCGTACCGATCACGGTTCCGACCGGCACTCCGATGGCGTCCCAAGCCGAGTGCCAGGCCAGCAGGATCCACGAGATCGCGTAGTAGATCCAGTCGAGACTAAACACTCAGGCTCCAGTCACGTCGGAACGGCGGCGGTCGCCCGGCTCGGGGACCGGGTCGTGTCCACCTGGGTGGAAGGGATGGCAGCGCGACAGCCGACGGACCGTCAGCCAGGCGCCCCGCAGCGCACCGTGCCGAGACACCGCCTCCACGGCGTAGGCACTGCACGACGGGTAGAACCGGCAGCGGGCCGGCAGAGCCGGACTTATCCACCGACGGTACGCGATGATGGGCGCCAACAGGATGCGGGCACCGGTTGTGGGGGACGGCGTCGCCGTCGTCGGGCCGTTCACCGCGACCGCCGTCCCCGGGGGGACCGCGCGGCGGCGAGGGCTGCGTCCAGGTCGGCCCCGAGCCGGGCGTACGTCGTGTCGGCGGAAGCGGGCAGCGCGCGTACCACCAGGGTGGTGCCGGCGGGCAGCTCGGCCAGCCGCTCGCGGACCAGGTGCCGCAGGCGACGGCGGACCTTGTTACGGACCACCGCGCCGCCGACGGCCTTGGACACGACGAAGCCGGCGCGGCTGGGTGCGGAGGTCTCCGCACCGTTGCTCCGCGCCGGCTCCGGCGAGAGTGTCGCTGTGGTGCCGATCGGCTCGGGGATGGTCAGGTGGACCACGACGGCGCCACGGCCGACTCGTCGGCCACCGCGAACCGCTGCGGCGAAGTCGCTACTGCGCCGCAGTCGTTGCGCGGCGGCCAGCACGACTGCCCACGTCCCCGGACCGGACCTGTCGGCGTCAGGCCGACAGGCGCGCGCGGCCCTTGGAGCGACGGGTCGAGATGATGGCGCGGCCGGCACGGGTGCGCATGCGCAGCCGGAAGCCGTGGGTCTTCGCGCGCCGGCGGGTGTTCGGCTGGTAGGTGCGCTTGCTCACGTCAGGCTCTCCGTTGTCGTACGCCCCGCGCGGCGGATCGCCCGGGGTCGTGTGCTGGTCCAGATCACCTGTCGGTGACCTCCGATCGGCGCTGCCGTGACACGCGCCCCGGCGATGCGGGGTGACAGCCACGGACAGCAAGCATCAATCACCCTAGCAGAGGGCGAGAGAGCAGCCGCTCCAGCCTACGCAGGGGCGCAATGACCGTCAAACGTCACACTCGGGCGTCCGACCTGCGCGCAACCGCGGCCGAAGGGGCGGTTTTCACTGATGTTGCCAAGGTCGTCAGGGTGTCGCCGGTTGATGCTGTGGGGTCCGCGCTGTTAGCGTGCGCGATTGCGGTCGGCGTCGGGGTCCGGGGTTTGTCGCCGATCGGCAAGACCGGACACGCTGTTGAATCGTTCGGCACGGTGAACCCGCTTCAACGCCTCCCTGGATCGAGGGGGGGCAGGTCCGACCCGCGTCCGGTGGGCGGCCACAATCGGTCGGTACACAGGCTGTGGATAACTTGTGGATGACGACCGGTCAGCCGTCCGGGCGGGCGTGAGAAGGAGCAGGCGAGGGGGTGGCACGACGGTGACCGGAGCGACCGACCTTGCCGCGGTGTGGACGGCGACCACCGACGAACTCGCCGACGAGATCATCTCCGCGCAACAACGGGCGTACCTCCGGCTCACCCGGCTACGGGCGATCGTCGAGGACACCGCGCTGCTCTCGGTGCCCGACGCCTTCACCCGGGACGTGATCGAGTCCCGGCTCCGCCCGGCCATCACCGAGGCGTTGAGCCGGCGGCTCGGCCGGCCGATCCAGGTGGCCGTCACCGTACGGGTCGCCGACGACGCCGGTGCCCGCCCGGCCGGCACGGTCTACCGCAGCAACCCGGAGCCGCTGCCCGAGCACGACGGCGCCGCCCCGCTGCCCGGTTTCGACCAGCCCGGCCCGCCGGCGTCCGGCCCGCCCTTCCCGTCTCGGCGCCCGGAATCCGGGTACGGCGAGCCGGGGTACTCCGATTCCGGGTACGGCGAGCCGCGGCCGGAGCAGCCGATGGACGAGCCGGCACCCCGCCAGCGGACCGCCGACGGTTCCCGCCCGCACCTGATCCCGGCCGGCCGCGACGCGCAGGACACGCTTTTCGGCGCCGCGTTCGGCGAACCGGTGCGTAACGCGCCCGACCGCCGCGCCTTCGACGAACGCACCCGGGTCGAGCCGCACGTGCCCGACGCCGGGGGATACGAGCCCCGGTACCGGGAGAGCCCGGCCGCCGACCCCGCGCCGATGCGCGGCCTGCCCCGCGACGGCGCCACCGACAACGGCCCCGGCCGGGGCGGCGCCGACCACCGCCGCCCGGGTGGCGGCCAGGCCGACCGCAGGCTCCCCGGCGGTACGGAGAGCGGCGGCAACCGGCTCAACCCGAAGTACATGTTCGAGACGTTCGTCATCGGCTCGTCCAACCGGTTCGCGCACGCCGCGAGCGTGGCGGTGGCCGAGTCACCGGCCAAGGCGTACAACCCGCTGTTCATCTACGGCAGCTCCGGGCTGGGCAAGACCCATCTGCTGCACGCCATCGGGCACTACGCCACGACGCTCGGCAACGCGCGCTCGGTCCGGTACGTCTCGACCGAGGAGTTCACGAACGACTTCATCAACTCGCTGCGCGACGACAAGACGAGCGCGTTCCAGCGCCGCTACCGGGACGTGGACATCCTCCTGATCGACGACATCCAGTTCCTGGAGAACCGGGAGCGGACGCAGGAGGAGTTCTTCCACACCTTCAACACGCTGCACAACGCCAACAAGCAGATCGTGATCACGTCCGACCGCTCGCCGAAGCAACTGGCGACGCTGGAGGACCGGCTGCGTACCCGGTTCGAGTGGGGCCTGCTCGCCGACATCCAGCCGCCGGACCTGGAGACGCGGATCGCGATCCTGCAGAAGAAGGCGGCGCAGGAGCGGCTGTACGCCCCGCCGGACGTACTGGAGTTCATCGCGTCCCGGGTGTCGAACTCGATCCGCGAACTGGAGGGGGCGCTGATCCGGGTCACCGCCTTCGCCAGCCTCACCCGATCCTCGGTCGAACTGTCGCTGGCCGAGGAGGTGCTGCGGGACTTCATCCCGGACGGCGCCGGCCCGGAGATCACCGCCGACCAGATCATGGTGTCGACGGCCGACTACTTCGGGGTGAGCCTGGAGGACCTGCGCGGCCACTCCCGCTCCCGGGTGCTGGTCAACGCGCGTCAGGTGGCCATGTACCTGTGCCGCGAGTTGACCGACCTGTCGCTGCCCCGGATCGGGCAGGCGTTCGGCGGCCGCGACCACACCACTGTGATGCACGCGGACCGCAAGATCCGTCAGCAGATGGCGGAGCGGCGCTCGCTCTACAACCAGATCGCCGAGCTGACCAACCGCATCAAGCAGAACACCTAACCCTGCCCGCCTCTCGCCTCTCGCCCTCACCGCCCGGCCACTTCGGCGGTGATCAAGGAGTTTGTGTAGGCCGGGCACGTGTTTTCCGACCAAAACTCCTTGGTCAACAGGAGAAGCCGGGCGCGGGGGCGTAGCTGGGGTTGGGTTGGTCCCGCCTGGGGCGCCAATACCGTGATCGACGCGCCGCTTGGTCGCTCGACACGCTTCGTCCGGAGCGAAGGGTGGGCTCCGTCGCAGATCTTGGAAGTTCTACGCCCCTGTGGCGGCCGTTTCATACCAAGATCGCGCAGAGCCAGCCGAAGCAGGCCGGAGTGGAAGGCCAGTGCGGAGCCGGAGCGGAGCGAGAAGCCGGAGCTGAACCGACAGCCGGGCCTTGGGAACAAGGTCGGAGACGGGCAGCCGTAGTTGGCCGCGCGGGGCGACCAAGAGTCGGCGCCGCGGTGAGTCCGCCTCGTCCAGCCATTCCCTGGTCCGCGAGTCCGCCCGTCTACCAGGGCTGACGGGCTGACGGGCTGACGGGCTGACGGGCTGACGGGCTGACGGGCTGACGGGCTGACGGGCTGACGGGCTGACGGGCTGACGGGCTGACGGGCTGA
>NZ_JBEZDP010000010.1:0-14257 GCF_040648395.1 Micromonospora sp. NPDC049151 | reverse complement strand
CGATGAGGCTACCGGCGACAAATCGGACGCCCGAGGCCGTCAACCTCATGATCGACGCGAGCACGCGCATAAGCGGGAGCGGGAGCGGGAGCATCGGCCGGAAGCCGGGGCGGCGAGCCGGCTCACGTGAGTGAGGCGACGTCGTTGGAGGGCGCCACGGGCCGGGTCGGGCGAGTGGCGGCAAGCCGACAACGGAACTTGTTGACCCTCGACCCGGTGGAGGGCCGAGGATCGGTCCCGTGCTTGTCCACAGCTCGTACCCGTTGTCCACAGCCCCTGTGTCACAGGCGGTGGACAACCACGCTTCGCACTCGGCCGGTTACCCACAGACTGTGGACAACTCCTGGGGACGAGCCTGTGGACGCCTGGGGACGACTGTCACGTTGTCCCCAGACGGTGGCCGGCCTGTGGGCGGGCTGTTGAAGGTTCTGGGGATAGCGGTCGTCGGCGCTGCCACGGTTGTCCACAGAGCTGGGGAGAAAACCGGTGGATTACCGGTGGACAACCGGTGGACAGCCGTGGAAAACCCGGCGGCTGGCGAGGGCTGTGGACCGGGACACGAGTTTTACCCCTGGTTCTCCACAGCCAAACCACCTGTAGATAACGTGTCTGAGCTGCGCGGACGCGGGTTCTCCACAGTTTGCACAGGTGCGATGAAGACGATGAGTTATCTCTTCTAAACAACAAAAACCAATCATCACCGTTGGACTTCCTGTGGATCGGGCCGAAGCACTGCCGTCGGCAGTCGCCCGGGCACCTGGATCCACGGGGTCGGGCGCACAGCCGATGCCCGCGCGCCCTAAGGTGCGATGGGTACCCGCACGGTCGGGCGGGACGGGTGGCAGCGGTCGGCATGAGAGAGTTGTCGCTGACGTCGACGCGGAGGCATTGATGAAGTTCCGAGTGGAGCGCGACGCGCTCGCCGAGGCGGTCGCGTGGACCGCCAAGAGCCTGCCCAACCGACCCTCCGTACCGGTGCTGGCCGGGGTGATGCTCCGGGTGACCGACGGCAACCTCCAGGTCTCCGGCTTCGACTACGAGGTCTCCAGCCAGGTGACCGTCGAGGTGCAGGGTGACGCGGACGGCGCCGCCCTGGTCTCCGGCCGTCTGCTCGCCGAGATCACCAAGGCCCTGCCGGCCAAGCCGGTGGACATCGCCGCCGTCGGCGCCCACCTGGAGCTGGTCTGCGGCAGCGCCCGGTTTACGCTGCCCACCATGCCGGTGGAGGACTACCCCACGCTGCCGGAGATGCCGGAGAGCGCCGGCACCGTGGACGCCGCCGCCTTCGCCGCCGCCGTGGCCCAGGTGGCGGTGGCCGCCGGCCGCGACGAGACGCTGCCGATGATGACCGGCGTACGCATCGAGCTGAGCGGCGGCACGATGGCCATGCTCGCGACCGACCGCTACCGCCTCGCGCTGCGCGAGATGGAGTGGAACCCGGACGACCCGGAGATCAGCCTCAACGCGCTGGTGCCAGCCCGCACGCTGCACGACACCGCGAAGGCGCTCGGCCCGCTCGGCGGCCACGTCACCATGGCGCTGTCCTCCGGCGGTGCCGGTGAAGGCATGATCGGCTTCTCCGGCGGCACCCGCCGGACCACCAGCCGGCTGCTCGACGGCGCCAACTACCCGCCGGTGCGGTCGCTGTTCCCGGCCGACCACAACGCCGAGGCCCGTGTCGCCGTCTCCTCGCTCATCGAGGTGGTCAAGCGCGTCGCGCTGGTCGCCGAGCGCACCACACCGGTCCTGCTCAGCTTCAGCGCCGACGGTCTGGTGGTCGAGGCGGGCGGCACCGAGGAGGCCCGGGCCAGCGAGGCCATGGACGCCACCTTCAGCGGTGAGCCGCTGACCATCGGGTTCAACCCGCAGTACCTCATCGACGGTCTGACCAACCTGGGCGCGCAGCACGCGCTGCTCCGGTTCGTCGACGCGTTCAAGCCCGCGGTCATCTCCCCGGCCGGCGAGGATGGCGAGGTCATCCCGGGGTACCGGTACCTCATCATGCCGATCCGCGTGTCCCGCTGATCGCAGGCAGCACGACCCTGACGTACGGAGGTAGGAGCAGATGCAGCTCGGCCTGGTAGGACTCGGCCGGATGGGCGGCAACATGCGGGAGCGGTTGCGCGACGCCGGGCACGAGGTGGTCGGCTACGACCACAACCCGGAGATCAGCGACGCCGCGAGCCTGGCCGAGCTGGCCGAGAAGCTCCAGTCGCCCCGCGCGATCTGGGTGATGGTCCCCGCCGGCGTCACCGACGCCACCATCGACGAGCTCGCCGGTGTGCTCGGCGAGGGCGACATCATCATCGACGGCGGCAACTCCCGGTTCAGCGACGACGCACCGCGTGCCGAGCGGCTGAACGAGCAGGGCATCGGCTACCTCGACGTCGGCGTCTCCGGCGGCGTCTGGGGCCGGCAGAACGGGTACGCGCTGATGGTCGGCGGCGCGCAGGAGCACGTCGAGCGCCTCATGCCGATCTTCGAGTCGCTCAAGCCCGAGGGCGAGTTCGGTTTCGTGCACGCCGGCCCGGTCGGCGCCGGCCACTACGCCAAGATGGTGCACAACGGCATCGAGTACGGCCTGATGCACGCCTACGCCGAGGGCTACGAGCTGATGGCCGCCTCCGAGCTGGTGACGAATGTGCCCGGCGTGTTCAAATCGTGGCGCGAGGGCACCGTGGTCCGGTCCTGGCTGCTCGACCTGCTGGACCGGGCTCTCGACGAGGACCCGGAGCTGGCCGAGCTGAGCGGCTACACCGAGGACACCGGCGAGGGCCGCTGGACCGTGGACGAGGCGGTCCGGCTCGCCGTGCCGCTCAACGTCATCACCGCGTCGCTCTTCGCCCGGTTCGCCTCCCGGCAGGACGACTCGCCCGCCATGAAGGCCGTCGCCGCGCTGCGCCAGCAGTTCGGCGGACACGCCGTCCACAAGCGCTGACCGGTATCCACAGGCTGTGTACGTTCGCCGGCTCGAACTGGTCGACTTCCGCTCCTACGAGCGGGTCGGCGTCGACCTGGAGCCGGGCCCGAACGTGCTCGTCGGCGCCAACGGCGTCGGCAAGACCAACCTGGTCGAGGCGCTCGGCTACGTGGCGACCCTGGACTCGCACCGGGTCGCCACCGACGCCCCGCTGGTGCGGATGGGCGCCGCCTCGGCGGTGATCCGCTGCGCCGTGGTGCACGAGGGCCGGGAGCTGCTGGTCGAGCTGGAAATCGTCCCGGGCAAGGCCAACCGGGCCCGGCTCGGCCGGTCCCCGGCCCGCCGCGCCCGGGACGTCCTCGGCGCGCTGCGCCTGGTGCTGTTCGCGCCGGAGGACCTGGAACTGGTCCGAGGCGACCCGGCCGAACGCCGCCGCTACCTGGACGACCTGCTGGTCACCCGCCAGCCCCGCTACGCCGGGGTACGCGCCGACTACGAGCGCGTGGTCAAGCAACGCAACGCGCTGCTGCGTACCTCGTACCTCGCTCGCAAGACCGGGGGAACCCGCGGCGGCGACCTGTCGACGCTGGCCGTGTGGGACGCGCATCTGGCCCGGCACGGCGCGGACCTGCTCGCCGGCCGCCTGGAGCTGGTCGCCGCGCTGACCCCGCACGTGGCGAAGGCGTACGACGCGGTGGCGGCCGGCCGCGGCGCGGCGGGCATCGCGTACCGGCCTTCGGTGGAGCTGCCCGAACCCGGCGCCGACCGCGCGGCGCTGGCGGAGGCGCTCACCGCCGCGCTCACCGCGAACCGCGCCGCCGAGATCGAGCGCGGCACCACGCTCGTCGGCCCGCACCGCGACGACCTGGCGCTGTCGCTCGGCCCGCTGCCCGCCAAGGGGTACGCGAGCCACGGCGAGTCCTGGTCGTACGCGCTGGCGCTGCGGCTGGCCGGGTACGACCTGCTGCGCGCCGACGGGATCGAGCCGGTGCTGGTGCTCGACGACGTCTTCGCCGAGTTGGACACCGGCCGCCGGGAGCGGCTGGCCGAGCTGGTCGGCGGCGCCAGTCAGCTTCTGGTCACCTGTGCTGTGGACGACGACGTGCCGGCGACCCTGCGCGGCACCCGGTACACGGTGGGCGACGGGACGGTGCGGCGTGTCTGACGACGAGGTGCGGCTCCCGCCCGCGCGGCTCGGGCCGGGGCGCGACGCGCGTACCCCGGGAAATCCGGCGGGCGGTGAGCCGGCCGCGAACCCGCCGGAGGGCGCGAGCGGGCCGGAACTGGCGCGGGCCGTGCTCGACGCGGCGAAGGCCCGGCGGCAGGCGGCGGCCCCGCGACGGCGCGGCGCGGTCCGCGGCGACGGCGAGAAGCGGCTGCGCGGCTACTCGGGCCCCGGGCCGGACCCGCGCGACCCGCAGCCGCTCGGCGCGGTGCTGGACAAGCTGATGAAGGCGCGCGGCTGGCAGCAGCCGGCGGCCGAGGCGACTGTGTTCGGCGCGTGGGAGAAGGTGGTCGGCGCGGAGGTCGCGCAGCACAGCCGCCCGGTCAAGCTGGAGGACGGCGAGCTGACAGTTGAGGCCCGCTCGACGGCGTGGGCGACGCAGTTGCGCCTGCTGGCGGGCTCGCTGCTCAAACAGATCGCCAGCGAGGTGGGCCACAACGTGGTGCGCAAGCTGCACATCCACGGGCCGGCGGCGCCGTCGTGGTCGCGCGGCCCTCGACGGGTACGCGGGCGCGGCCCCCGCGACACCTACGGCTGATCGACACCGCCCGAACGCCGTGCCTCCCGCCGGGCGCGCTTGAGTTCGCGTTGCTCGCGGCTCCACTGCTTGCGGCGTTCCAGGTCCTGCTTCCACGCCTCGCGGGCCAGCTTCGAGCCGCCCTGCACCGCGCCCTGCACCTGGGAGGGGCCGGCGAGGTTCTGGAAGACCCAGCCCAGCAGGCGGCCACCCTTGCCGGAGGCGTCGCCCACCTGCTCGTCGTCGCTCATCGGCCGCCCTCTCCGTCGCGGGGTTCGTGCACCACAATTGGTACACCACCCGGCTGTGGCGGGTGCGGTCAGGCGTCGGCGTAGACCGCGAAGCCCCGCTCCGCGCAGCGCCGGTAGAAGGCGGCCAGCACACTCAGCTCGGCGCAGGTGAAGTTCCACTGCGGCGGATCGCCGTTCTCGTCCCGTAGCCGGTCCAGCCGGCTGTCCAGCCAGCGGAGCTGCTGCTCGGCCAGCCGGCCGTCGCCGAGCAGCGCGCGCAGCACCTCGCTCACCGACTCGAACGTGACCGGCTCGCCGTACGGCCGGTGCCGGGCGACGAACTTCTCCACGCCCTCGGCGATCCAGGAACAGCCGTCCGGGTCGATCACCGGGTCCTCGTCCTCGACCGCGTTCTCCGTGGCGTAGAGCACATTCTCCAGGCCGAGGATCAGGTCGACCAACTCGGTGTACGCGGTCGCGCGTACCGTGCCGGTCTTGGCGATCAGCTCGGCGAGCGCCGCGGTCGGCGCGGAGATCCGGGGCATGTCCACGATCTCGCCGAAGTCCACGAACTCAGCCGGCGCGACCGGGTCGTAGAAGCGGCCGGTCCGCGGCCAGTGCACCGCGACGTTGTCCAGCCCCATCTGGCGTCACCTCTCACGAAGCGTTTTCGGACCATCTCCGACGATCGTCCCGGTTCCGGGCGCAAAAGATCAAGACCGCAACGGCGGCGCCGCAAAAGCTACGGCACGCCGGGCCCGGCCGCGACCCCCGGGCGGGTGTGTCCGCCGACCCCGGCCGGAAGACCGTCCCGGCTCACGGTGGCCGGTGGCGCGGTAACGGCCCGTTGGCGTGTGGGGGGAGTCGTGGGCGACGCGGTTCGTCCGGCTACGGCATTCTCAGCCGCCCCGGAGAGGGTGCCGAGTGGCGGTTTGGTCGGCTCCGCACAGTAAGATTGAGGGCGAGACGAAAGACCCGAGACGGAGCGACGGACAGGGGCCCGCATGAGCCCTCGATCATAGTCCCGCATCGGGTCCGAGCCGATCGCGATCCGCGGGCAACCGCGGCGCCCGGCGCACGTGATCCGAGCCTGGCGACCCCAGGGGCGGACCATGCGCGCCGACGTCGTGTCCTGTCCGCCGAACCCGCGCCTCCGCGCCCACGCGCGGCCGGTGCGAGAAAGTGGCCGAGCGTGGCAGCGGAGGACAACAAGAAGTACGGTGCCGAGTCCATCACCGTGCTCGAGGGCCTGGAAGCGGTCCGGAAGCGGCCCGGTATGTACATCGGGTCCACCGGCGAGCGCGGTCTGCACCACCTGGTGTGGGAGGTCGTCGACAACGCGGTGGACGAGGCGCTGGCCGGGCACTGCGACACCATCGACGTGGTGCTGCTGGCCGACGGTGGTGTCCGGGTCACCGACAACGGCCGTGGCTTCCCGGTCGACCTGCACCCCAAGCTGAAGAAGCCGGGGGTCGAGGTCGCCCTGACCGTGCTGCACGCGGGCGGCAAGTTCGACGGCAAGGCGTACGCCGTCTCCGGCGGCCTGCACGGCGTCGGCGTCTCCGTGGTCAACGCGCTGTCCACCAAGATGGCCGTGGAGATCCACAAGGACGGCTTCGTCTGGCGGCAGGAATACCACCACTCCAAGCCGACGCCGTTGGAGAAGGGCGAGGAGACCGACCGCACCGGTTCGGCCGTCTCCTTCTGGCCCGACCCGGACGTCTTCGAGACGGTCGACTTCGACTTCCACACCATCTACCGTCGCCTCCAGGAGATGGCCTTCCTCACCCGGGGTCTCACCATCCACCTGCTCGACGAGCGGGTGCCGGAGGACGAGGACGGCAAGACCCGCGAGGTCACCTTCCACTACGAGGGCGGCATCGCCGACTTCGTCCGGCACCTCAACGCCTCCAAGAGCCCGATCCACAAGACGGTGGTCGAGTTCGGCGCCGAGGAGACGGGCATGTCGGTCGAGATCGCCATGCAGTGGAACGAGTCGTACGGCGAGTCGGTCTACACCTTCGCCAACAACATCAACACCCACGAGGGCGGCACCCACGAGGAAGGCTTCCGGGCCGCGCTGACCAGCGTCGTCAACCGCTACGGCGCCGAGAAGAAGCTGCTCAAGGGCGACGAGCGCCTTTCGGGTGAGGACATCCGCGAGGGCCTGGCCGCGATCATCTCGGTCAAGCTCACCGACCCGCAGTTCGAGGGCCAGACCAAGACCAAGCTGGGCAACACCCCGGTCAAGGGCTTCGTGCAGCGGGTCTGCAACGAGTCGCTCGTCGACTGGTTCGACCGCAACCCGGCCGAAGCGAAGATCATCATCCAGAAGGCGTCCCAGGCGGCGCGCGCCCGGATCGCCGCCCAGCAGGCGCGCAAGCTCGCCCGGCGCAAGTCGCTGCTGGAGTCCGGCTCGATGCCCGGCAAGCTGGCCGACTGCCAGTCCACCGACCCGCGTGAGTCCGAGGTCTTCATCGTCGAGGGCGACTCGGCCGGCGGCTCGGCCAAGCAGGGCCGCGACCCGCGCGTCCAGGCGATCCTGCCGATCCGCGGCAAGATCCTCAACGTCGAGAAGGCCCGCATCGACCGGGTGCTGAAGAACAACGAGGTGCAGGCGCTGATCACCGCGCTCGGCACCGGCATCCACGACGACTTCGACATCGAGAAGCTGCGCTACCACAAGATCGTGCTGATGGCCGACGCCGACGTGGACGGCCAGCACATCCAGACGCTGCTGCTCACCCTGCTGTTCCGCTTCATGCGGCCGCTGGTCGAGCTGGGCCACGTCTACCTGGCCGCCCCGCCGCTCTACAAGATCAAGTGGAACAAGAAGGGCGACGACGCCCAGTACGCGTACTCGGACCGCGAGCGCGACGGGCTGATCGCCCTGCGCCAGCAGAAGAAGCCAAACGCCCGCCCGGACGACATCCAGCGGTTCAAGGGTCTCGGCGAGATGAACTACCCCGAGCTGTGGGAGACCACGATGAACCCGGGGACGCGTACGTTGCGGCGGGTCACGCTCGACGACGCCGCCACGGCGGACGAGCTGTTCAGCGTCCTGATGGGCGAGGACGTCGAGGCTCGCCGGTCGTTCATCCAGCGCAACGCCAAGGACGTGCGGTTCCTGGACATCTGACGGACGCGCCCGGGCCGGCCGGACATCCACCGGCCGGCCCGGAAGTCCACAGAGTTATCCACAGTCTGAACGCTTTCCACAGCCGTTATCCACAGCGAGACCACGACTGAAGAGTCTGATAAGGGTTAACAGTGACCGATACTCCCGAGTCCACCCCGAACGAGCCGGAGACCCCGGAGGCACTGGCCGCGGTTGTCCAGCACGACCGGATCGAGCCGGTCGGCCTCGAGGTCGAGATGCAGCGCTCGTACCTCGACTACGCGATGAGCGTCATCGTCGGGCGGGCCCTGCCGGACGTCCGGGACGGGCTCAAGCCGGTCCACCGCAAGATCCTCTACGCCATGTTCGACTCCGGCTACCGGCCGGACCGCGGGTACGTGAAGTGCTCCCGCGTCGTCGGCGACGTGATGGGCCAGTTCCACCCGCACGGTGACTCGGCCATCTACGACGCGCTGGTCCGGATGGCGCAGCCGTGGTCGCTGCGCTACCCGCTCGTCGACGGCAACGGCAACTTCGGCTCGCCGGGCAATGATCCGGCTGCCGCCATGAGATATACGGAGTGCAAGCTCGACCCGCTGGCGATGGAGATGCTGCGGGACATCGACGAGGACACCGTCGACCTGCAGGACAACTACGACGGCCGGGCCAAGGAGCCCACCATCCTGCCGTCGCGGATCCCGAACCTGCTGATCAACGGTTCCGAGGGCATCGCGGTCGGCATGGCCACCAAGATCCCGCCGCACAACCTGCGCGAGATCGGCGCGGCCGTGCAGTGGTGCCTGGAGCACCCGGAGGCCGACGAGGCCACCACGCTGGAAGCCCTGCTGGAAATCGTCAAGGGCCCGGACTTCCCGACCTACGGCCTGATCGTCGGCCAGGCGGCCATCCAGGACGCGTACCGGACCGGGCGTGGCTCGATCCGGATGCGCGCCGTGGTCGAGGTGGAGGAGGACAAGCGGGGTCGGCCGGCGCTCGTGGTCAGCGAGCTGCCCTACCAGGTCAACCCGGACAACCTCGCCGAGCGCATCGCCGAGCTGATCAAGGAGGGCAAGCTCGCCGGCATCGCCGACATCCGCGACGAGTCCTCCGGGCGTACCGGTATGCGGATCGTGCTCGTGCTCAAGCGCGACGCGGTCGCCAAGGTGGTGCTGAACAACCTCTACAAGCACACCCAGCTCCAGGAGACGTTCGGCGCCAACATGCTGGCGCTGGTCGACGGCGTGCCGCGCACGCTCAACCTGGCCCAGTTCATCCGCTACTACGTCGAGCACCAGATCGAGGTGATCCGGCGGCGGACCGCGTTCCGGCTGCGCAAGGCCGAGGAGCGGGCGCACATCCTGCGCGGTCTGTCCAAGGCGCTGGACGCCCTGGACGAGGTGATCGCCCTGATCCGTCGCTCGCCCACTGTGGAGGACGCCCGGCAGGGCCTGATCCGGCTGCTGGACATCGACGAGGTCCAGGCGACCGCGATCCTGGACATGCAGCTGCGCCGGCTCGCCGCCCTGGAGCGGCAGCGGATCCTGGACGACCTGGCGAAGCTCGAACTGGAGATCGCCGACCTCAAGGACATCCTGGCCAAGCCGGAGCGGCAGCGGCAGATCGTCTCGGAGGAGCTGGGCGAGATCGTCGCGAAGTGGGGCGACGAGCGGCGCACGAAGATCGTGCCGTTCGACGGCGAGGTCTCGATGGAGGACCTCATCGCCCGCGAGGACGTGGTGGTGACGATCACGCGCACCGGGTACGCGAAGCGGACGAAGGTCGATCTCTACCGGTCACAGCGCCGCGGCGGGAAGGGCGTCAGCGGGGCGACGCTCCGCCAGGACGACATCGTCAGCCACTTCTTCGTATGCTCTACCCACGACTGGATCCTGTTCTTCACGAACAAGGGTCGGGTCTACCGGGCGAAGGCTTACGAGCTTCCCGAGGCCAGTAGGGTGGCCAAGGGCCAGCACGTGGCCAACCTGCTCGCGTTCCAGCCCGACGAGCAGATCGCGCAGATCATTGAAATCCCGAACTACCAGGTGGCGCCCTACCTGGTACTGGCCACGAAGAACGGCCTGGTGAAGAAGACGCGGCTCGAGGAGTTCGACTCCAACCGTTCCGGCGGCATCATCGCGATCAACCTGCGCGATGAGGACGAGCTGGTCGGTGCGGTGCTGGCCGCACCGGAGGACGACCTGTTGCTGGTGTCGAAGAACGCCCAGGCGATCCGCTTCAACGCCACCGACGACGCGCTGCGTCCGATGGGCCGGGCCACCTCCGGCGTGATCGGCATGCGCTTCAGCGGCGAGGACGAGTTGCTCGCCGTCGAGGTGGTGCGAGAGGGTCTTGACGTTCTGGTCGCGACGAACGGGGGTTACGCGAAACGTACCCCGATCGAGGAATACCCGGTCCAGGGCCGGGGAGGTAAGGGCGTGCTGACCGCGAAGATCACCGAGCGACGCGGTGGCCTGGTCGGCGCGGTCGTGATCGATCCGGAGGACGAGCTGTTCGCCATCACGAGCAACGGCGGCGTCATTCGGACTCCGGTGAAGCCTGTACGCCGTACGCGTGACCGGAACACAATGGGGGTCAAGCTGATGGACCTCCCGGACGGCGTGACTATCGTGGCGATTGCTCGCAATGCCGACGAGCCTGACGAACAGGACTAGTTGATGACGGAGACACAGGCGAAGTCGGGGAACAAGGGGACCTCGGCCAATCCGGTCGAGGAGGAGGCCGCGCAGGGCGGCACACCAGCGACCGGCCGCGCGGCCGTGGGCCGGGCCACGGTTCCCGCCGACGCGCCTGCCCCGAAGTTCACCCGGGCTCCCGGCATGACCCCGCCTCCGGACAAGCCGGGCGAGGACTCCGGTTCCCGGGACTCGACCGAGACCAAGGTCGACGCGCCGACGTCGGCCGACGGTCTGGCCGCTCCGGCCGCCAATTCCGCGAACGCCACGAACACCCAGGCGATCAAGATGCCGTCGGCGTCCGGCCGGGCCTCCACGGGCACGACCGGCACGCAGCCCCGGATCGGCGCCGGCCTGGGCACCGCCCCGAAGACGTCACCGGACGGCTCGCGTCCGGCCGGCGCCGGGAACGCCCAGAACCGGCCCGCAAACGGCGGCGGCCTGCCGCCGGGCATCAGCGGCGCGGCAGCCGTCGGCGCCGCGCGCGTGGGTGAGGCGGTACGCGCCGCGCGTACCTCGGTCGGCTCGGCCGCGTCGCGCGGACCGCGACGGGCCCGGCTGAACCTGAAGCGGATCGACCCGTGGTCGGTGATGAAGTTCGCCTTCGCGGTGTCCGTGGTTCTCTTCATCGTGGTCGTCGTGGCGACGTCGGTGCTCTACCTGGCGCTGGACGCGATGGGTGTGTTCAAGAGCGTCAACGACAGCCTGACCGACCTGGTGAACGCCGGGGGCGGCCAGGGTGGCGGCGGCTTCCGGATCACCGCCAAGGGCGTGATCCTGACGTCGGCGCTGATCGGCCTGGTGAACGTCGTGCTGTTCACCGCGCTGGCCACGCTCAGCGCGTTCGTCTACAACGTCTGCGCCGACCTGGTCGGCGGCATCGAGCTGACGCTCGCCGAGCGGGACTGATCGGCCGACGCCGGGGCACCGCGTAAAGCGGTCGCCCCGGCGTCGTGCGTCCGGGTAGGTTCGAGATGGCGCGGGTGCTTCCGCCGCGGACCCCGATTTGGGCGCGGTGGAGGCGATGGGTTAACCTAGCTCGTCGCTACGCGGGGCTATAGCTCAGTCGGTTAGAGCGCAGAGCTGATAACTCTGAGGTCGCTGGTTCGATTCCAGCTAGCCCCACCGCACATCGTCCGACGGCAGTCGAGCGCGAGGGGTCAAGCAACATGTTCAAGAAGCTCCTGATCCTGGCCGGCATCGTCGGTGTGGCCGCCGTCGTGGCCAAGAAGGTCAAGGCCTCGAACGACGAGCGCGCCCTGTGGCACGAGGCGACCACGGCACCCGACCTGCGCTGAGCACCGTCACGGGGCCCTAGCTCAACTGGCAGAGCACTGCCTTTGCAAGGCAGGGGTTAGGGGTTCGAGTCCCCTGGGCTCCACCAGCACTTTCCCCGGTTGGTGGCTGTCGAGCATGACCATGGCTAGGCGGGAGCCGTCGGCATCGCGCGAGCGGGCCGACCGCCTGACGCTGATTGACCGCTGGCGCCACTTCGTGCCGGACCGCCCAGTCCTCTTGAACGCCGGCGAGACGATCTGGATCGAAGACGGCCGCCTCCTGGTGCATCGGATCGATGGGCGGCTGGATACGTACCCCGGCTTGATGAACCGCTGCGATTGCCGAGATCGGCGAGACGATTGACAGCAGCCGGGGCACGGACAGAGACACGACAGTCCGCTGGGCTCCACCACATCACGTCGTCTGATCACCAGCGGCTGTTGATGCGGCCGTGTCGAGTGCCGCCTGGGCAGTCGGCTTCCATCGATCAGCGAAAGCCTCGGCGAACCGTTCATGATCTGATCGGCGTCGCACCCGGCCGACCTTCCGGCTGCGGTGTTGGAGCACGTGATGCCCGAGCTCGTGCAGCAGTACGTCGAACCGCATGAAGTCCCGCAACGATGCGGCTTTCGATAGCGGTTGCTCGTAGAGGACGATCTCGCCTGGCACTCGGGTCCTGCCGTAGACGACGAATCCGGGCCGGAAGTCCTCGGTCTGCCGCAGCTCGACAGCGCGCAACCCGTACCACGCCCAGGACCCGAGGGTCTCCAGCACGTCGCGAACGTCTTGTCCGCTCGCCGGGTGCGCGAACCCGGGCCGCGGTGCGTGAACGTGGATCCGCACCCGGTCGAGCCGGGGCGCCCGCCGGAGTGCCTGGCGGGAGCGGGAATCTGTTCGGAGGCTTCGGCTCACAGCGGCCATGCTCGACGGGCGGCACTACCTACGACAACGGGTTTCTCCGCACGTACTGCCGGTGAGGACGGAATCGGAGCCGGCGCCCTACCGATCGGTACAGAACATGATCCTGATCATGGACCGATCGGTACAGAACCCTGGTACGGTCGTTGCAGAACCGAGCGGTACAAAAACTCGCTCCAGTGATCGGCCCGGGGACACGGGCCGGCATCAACAGATGAGGAAGACCGATCATGAGCTCCACCGCGACGGATGCAGGCATGTCCACCCAGGAACTGCGGGACTTCTACCTGCGGTACGTCGAGCTGGCCAACAAGCGGGAGTTCGCCCGCATGGCGGACTTCGCCCACGAGGAGGTCATCATGAACGGCACCTCGGTCAAGATGGCCGACATGGTGGCCGAGTTCTACAAGCACGTGGAAGCGGTGCCGGACCTCCACTGGGAGATCCAGGACGTCGTCGTCGAGGGTGATCGAATCGCCGCTCGGCTCGTCGACACGGGCACCCCGGTCAAGGAGTGGAACGGTCTGACGGCCACCGGCAAATCGGTGTCGTTCACCGAGACCGCCTTCTACCGGGTCCAGGACGGCAAGTTCAAGTTCATGTCGTACCTGATGGACACCGACTCGGTGCGGCGTCAACTCGCCGGCTGACGCTTCGCGGCTCCAGCAGGCGGGGAATCCTGAAACGCGGTGCGCCCAGCCGATGAAGCATCGAGCTGGGCGCACCCGGGCAACTATGCGACGAAGCGGGAACGACGTCGGCGTCCGATGACGTAGCTGGCGCCACCGAGGAGCAGAAGCGCCCCGCCGACGCCGGCCACGGTCGCGATGTCGGTGCCGGTCACGGGTAGCCCGCCGCCCTCACCACCACCGGGCGCGCCGAGGCTGGCGGAGGGAGTGACGGGCGGTACGACGGTCGACGTGGCGCTGGGCGTCGCGGTCGGTGTGGGCGTGGGCCGAGACGGTGTCGGAGTCGGAGTCGGCGTCGGCTGGGACGCGCAGTCGAGCGCACGAGCCTCGTACAGGCCGTTGTTCAGGTACGCGAGCCTCGACCGACGGGTTGTCGAGTACCTTCTGCGCGGCGCTGCGGTTTGCGCCGCTGCCGGCGCCGCCGGAATCAAAAAGGCCAGCGCCACCAGGGCACCGGCCGGAATCTTCCATCGCATGTGGACTTTCTCCCCGTGTAGATCAAAACATGGAGATGTTACGGCGTCGGTCCGGAAAGCAAGGGCATTGACGTGGTCGATCGTGTGCGAATTCGCTAAGGGGGTGTCTCAGTTGGTGATTTTTGCGAGTCGGCGGTGGCAGATGAGGATGGCGGCGAGGTCGGCGAAGGCTTGGAAGTGCTCGGCTTTGCGT